>JAACEL010000343.1 GCA_011682535.1 Nitrospiraceae bacterium
GCCGCTGTTGGCCATCTTGGGCGGCGCGAAGGTTTCGGGTAAGATCGAGGTGATCGACAATCTGCTGGATCTCGTCGACACGCTCATCATCGGCGGCGGCATGATGTTTACGTTCTTCAAGGCCCAGGGCCTGGAGGTTGGTAAGTCGTTGCTCGAAGAGGACGGTATCCCCGTCGCGTTGGACGTGCTCAAGAAGGCCGAAGAGAAGGGCGTGGAGCTTCTGTTGCCCGAGGATGCGATCGTGGCGGATGCGTTCGCCGCGGACGCGAACTCGAAGGTGGTCGGGATTGACGGCATCGAGCCGGAGTGGATCGGGATGGACATCGGCCCCGCGACCGCGAAGAAGTATTGTGAAGCCATCGCGAAGAGCGCCATGACGGTCTGGAACGGGCCGATGGGCGTGTTTGAGATGGAAGCGTTTGCCGGCGGCACGCGCGCGGTTGCCGACGCGATGGCGGCGGCGGAAGGCGTGTCGATCATCGGTGGCGGCGACACGGCGGCGGCGGTCAAGCAGTTTGGCTTGGCCGGCAAGATGTCGCACGTGTCGACGGGCGGCGGTGCGTCGCTCGAAATGTTGGAAGGCAAGGTTCTTCCGGGCCTGGCGGCTCTGACGGACGAGGCGTAAGGCAGGAGTTACCCCGCGCTCGGGCGTTTGAGGACACCGACGGCGTGCTGGGGCGGGGCGAATGGGAAGCGCAGGTATTGGGGCGCTTCGGACAAGGAAAGGTGAGTCATGTTGACATCGAAAGAACGCAAGAACGAGTTGGTGAAGGAGTTTGGCCGCGACGAGAAAGACACGGGTTCGGCCGAAGTGCAGATCGCGCTGCTCACTGAGCGCATTAACCATCTCACGGAACATTTCAAGACCCATGCAAAGGACTTTGCAGGGCGGCGCGGCCTTCTTCGACTGGTCGGTCGACGCCGCAACCTGCTTGATTACGTGCGCCGGCAAGATGTGGGAGCCTATCGTTCGCTCATCCAGGCGCTTGGCTTGAGGAAATAAAAACGGTATCGACGGACATATCTCAGAGTTTGTCGAAGGGCGCCCTGTTAAGTTAATCGTGACTGTGGCGCAGGTTGTCAGCATGTTTCCGCCATCGGCGGATTCAAGCAGGCTGCCAACCTTCGCCACAGAGACGTCACTCGTGCGCTTTTCGCGGACTCTATTGAGTGGTTCCGCCGATACCACACAATGGAGTAACACATGACAGAACGACTTTCAGTAACTATTGGCGCCGACGAAATCCATTTCGAGACGGGTCGTGTCGCCAAGCAAGCCCACGGATCGGTGATGATCTGTTGTGGCGACACGGTGGTGTTGTCCGCCGTATGCGTATCCCCCAAACCGCTGCCCAATGCCCGCTTCTTTCCGCTGACGGTAGACTACCGCGAGAAGAGCGCTTCCGCGGGCAAAATCCCCGGGAATTTTTTCCGGCGTGAGGCCCGTCCGTCGGAGCGCGAGATTCTCGTGTGCCGCCTCACCGACCGCCCCATCCGCCCGCTGTTTCCCAAGGGCTTCACCCATGAAGTCCAGGTGTGCCAGACGGTGTTCAGCACCGACAACCGGCACGACCCCGATGTGCTCTCAATGAACGCCGCGTCGGCGGCGCTGTGTCTGTCCAAGATCCCGTTCGACGGCCCGATCGGCGCCGTTCGCGTGGGCATGTTCGACGGCGAGCTTGTCGTCAACCCGCCCATGCCCGACATGGAAGAGAGCCAACTCAACATCGTTATCGCGGGCACGAAGGACTCGATCTGCATGGTCGAGGGCTTTGCCCAGGGATTGCCCGAGGACGTGATGGTGCAGGCCCTTGAGTTCGGCCATGCGCAGATCCGCACGATTTGCGACGGCATCGCGGAGTTTGCCGCACGCGCGGGCGCCGAGAAGATGGCGTTCGAGCTGGCCGAGTTGGACGCGGAGGTCGTCGGCGATGTCGAAGGGCTCGCGAAGGACAAGCTGTCGCAGGCGCTGAGCGAAATCGACAAGCATGCGCGTCAGGATGCGGTTGACGCCATTGGCGAAGACGTGGTCGCCGCGTTGACCGAGAAGTACGGCGAGGAAGCGTATCCCGAGCGCGAAGGCGATGTGAAGGAGGCGCTGTATCAGCTCGAGAAGAGCCTCATGCGCCAGCGGATCATCGATACCAACACGCGTAGCGACGGACGCGGCCTCGACGAGGTCCGTCCCATCACGATCGACGTCGGTTTCCTGCCCCGCGCGCACGGTTCATGCCTGTTCACGCGCGGCGAGACTCAGGCGATCGTTACGGCGACGCTGGGTACAAGCCGCGACGAGCAGCGTATCGACGAGTTGACGGGCGACGACTTCAGGCGCTTCATGCTCCACTACAATTTCCCCGCGTGGTCGGTCGGCGAAGTGCGCCGGATCATGGGCCCCGGACGCCGCGAAGTGGGCCACGGCAAGCTGGCCGAGCGCGCGCTCACCGGCGTGGTGCCTGGCGAAGACGACGATCCGACCTTCCCGTACACGGTTCGTGTCGTGTCGGACATTACCGAAAGTAACGGTTCGAGTTCGATGGCGAGCGTTTGCGGCGGCACGCTGAGCATGATGGATGCCGGTATTCCGTTGAAGGCGCCGGTGGCGGGTGTCGCCATGGGTCTGATCAAGGAAGGCGACGAAGCACGTGTGCTGACCGACATCCTTGGCGCCGAAGACCACTACGGCGACATGGATTTCAAGGTGTGCGGCACGCGCGAGGGTATCACGGCGTTCCAGATGGACTGCAAGATTGCGGGCGTCTCGGGCGAGTTAATGAAGCAGGCGTTGGAGCAGGCCAAGCGCGGCCGGCTGCACATTCTCGAGAAGATGGCGGAGTGCCTGTCCGAGCCGCGTGCGGAGATTTCGCCCTACGCGCCGCGTATCTACACCATCAAGATCGATGTCGAAAAGATTCGCGACGTCATCGGGCCGGGCGGCAAGGTGGTTCGCGAGATCCAGGCCCAGACGGGCGCCGAGATCGATATCCAAGACGACGGCACGATCAACGTGGCCGCGGTGGACGGCGAGAGCGCCGATGCCGCGATCGACATGATCAAGCACATCACGGCCGAGGTCGAGGTGGGCGAGATCTACCAGGGCCGCGTGGCTCGCATCGAGAGCTTTGGCGCGTTCGTGAACATCCTGCCGAGCAAGGACGGCCTGGTGCGGATCCCCGAGCTTTCGCTCGAACGGATCGGCGAAGTGTCGGACGTGCTCTCGGTCGGTGACGAAATCGAAGTGAAAGTCATCGAGATCGACCGCATGGGCCGGGTGAACCTGTCGAAGCTCGAAGCGGATTGCGACGCCGGGCGTATCACGCCCGAGCAGTTGGCCGAGCGGCGTAAGAGTTCGGGTCCCCGTGGCGGTGGCCGCCGCGACGGTGGCCGCGGGCGCGACGGTGGCCGTGGACGAGACGGTGGCCGGAGCCGCCGGCGATAGCCATCATGCGGCGTCCTCGACTGTGGGGGCGCCGCTTCTTTTTTTTCCGGGATCGGACAATGTCTCTATCTTCCGCACATGCGTGCAACGAGAACGTGGTCGTGCGCAAGCTCGACAATGGCCTGACGGTCACGCTTGAACGGCTGCCCTATCTGCGCTCGGCTACTGCCGGTGTCTGGATTCGCACGGGGTCGGCCAATGAGCGCAAGGCGCAATGCGGCATTTCGCACTTCTTGGAGCACCTGTTCTTCAAGGGGACGAAGTCCCGCACGGCGCGGCAGATCATTGAGGACGTCGAGAGCCGCGGCGGGCACCTGAACGCCTTTACCTCGCGCGAGTATACGTGCATCTATGCCAAGACGTTGGACGACCACATTGCCACGGCCATCGAGGTGCTGGCGGACGTGGTGAAGAACTCGACCTTCCGGGATCTGGAGAAGGAACGCAACGTCATCCTCGAAGAGATTGCATCGGTGGAAGACGTTCCGGAAGACTACGCCTACGACCTGCTCGCGAGGCAGATGTGGCCGGACCATGCGTTGGGACGGCCGATTTCGGGCTATCAGGACACCGTGTCGAACATCATAGTGGACGATGTCCGGGCGTACTACGAGGGCTGGTACCGGCCGCGGAACATCTTCTTCTCGATCGCCGGAAACTTCGACGAGAACGCAGTCGTCGGCCAGGTTTGCAGGGAGTTCGGCGATTTGACCCCGCGGCGTTCCCGTAAAGGTTCGAAGAGTCCCGAGTTTAGCCGCGGCGTGATGAACGTCGAGCGTCCCATCACCCAGAACCACCTGTGCGTGGGGTTCCCGGGGCCGAGCGCGACGGACCCCGAGCGCTACACGTACGATGTGCTGTGCAGTGCGTTGGGGGGGGGGTCGACGTCGCGTCTGTTCCAGCGGATTCGTGAAGACGAAGGACTGGCCTATGCCATCTACTCGTGCCACTCGGCTTACGTCAAGGCCGGCACGTTCAGTGTCTACGCGGCCGTGGCCCCGGAGAATTTCGGTAAGACGGCGGCGCTTTCCTTCGAGGAGATCCGGCGTTTCCGCGAGGAGCCGATGACGCAGGAAGAGCTTAACACCACGCGCGAGCACATGAAGGGCAGTATGCTGATGGCGCTCGAAGGCACCTTCAACCGCATGTCGCGTATGGCCAGGTCGATGATGTTCCACAGACGGTACGTCAGCGTGGAGGAGGTCTTGGACGCCCTCGATGGGGTGACCGTCAAGGATATCCAGAAGGTGGCGGCGGACCTGTTTCGTCCCGAGCGTTGCGCCATGGTGGTGCTGGGGCCCGCCAACCCAGACGGCACACAGGAGGTCATGCTATGACGGATCCGGTTACGGTTCGGATCGCGCGTGCGCCCGATTGCGAGGATGTGCCGCTACCCGCATACGAAACCGAACTGGCGGCAGGGGTCGACATCCGTGCGGCGGTGCGCGAGCCGATGACGCTGGCGCCCGGCGAACGCGCGTTGGTGCCGACGGGGCTTCACATCGCGTTGCCCGAGGGGCTCGAGGCGCAGATCCGGCCCCGGAGCGGCCTGGCCGCACGTCACGGCATCGTTCTGCCCAATGCGCCGGGCACTATCGACGCGGATTACCGCGGCGAGATCCGGATCATCATGATGAACCTGGGAGATGAGCCGTTCACGATCGAGCGGGGCGACCGTATCGCGCAGATGATCGTGGCGCCGGTGCTGCACGTCCGCTGGAACTTGGTTCAGTCGCTCGACGACACTCAGCGCGGCCACGGCGGTTTCGGGCATACTGGACGGCAGTAGCCCGGGTGCCGGGCGTGTATTGTGGCGCGTCCAAAGCGTCCCAACAGCGAGGCCAAGTTTGCTGCGCCCTCTGCCGAACGCCCAATTACCGTTTTTCTTTGCTTCTTTCTGTGGCTCGTCACAAGAGTTTGTGCATGTGGGTTGTCGATAAGCATTCATAACTAACGTGAATACAATGCGATAGCGGGATTGAGTACTCGCGGAGAAACCCAAGCGCCAATGAAGTGTTTTCTTCTTGACGGGATAACAGGATGCACACGATTGCTTCGCTGCACCCACCCTTGGGCTTCTTGACACAGGCTTTGGGCGCTCACGAGCACACCATACACCAGTTTTTCGGCTCTTCCGGTTTTCGCGTACTTCGTTCTGATACCGTCTTTTTGACAGGATAACAGGATGGACTGGATGGTTTGCATCCTGTAAATCCAAGGCCCAATCGTGTAGTAAGGCGCAAGTGTCTGCTTTTCCCGCCGGCTATACCGTCATTCCCACAAAAGGGCTTGGGGTGGAAGT
>JAACEL010000055.1 GCA_011682535.1 Nitrospiraceae bacterium
CCCCGAACGCCGGGTAGCGTATTGTGGCGCGCCCGAAGAGCTTGGTTACACGCGAGATACGCTCAGCCACGCCATCACCAGGTGGGTGAAAACCACTCTCGAGTTGTCGGCGAGGCTGAGCTTGCTCCGCGCGCCACGGCGAAGTTATCCGGCGATTTGGGGTTTCCATCGCTATTGCAAAACATAGCCGTCTTGTGTGATCCTGCGGGCCGGGCTGCTCTTGAGAGGTATGACGTCGTTGTTATCCCTTACGCAGAACGGCCGCAGGTTGTTGGCTGCTGTTCTCTTGGCGTCTACGGCGTGTTGGGGAGCGGGGCCAGACGGATCCCTGCGTTCCGGAAGAGTTCCTCGAGCGTTGCTTGCGGCGCCCGTCAACGCGACGTGGGCGGCCAATCACCTATCTTATTGGGATCAAAAAGGATTCGCCGGGTTTCTCCTTTCCGGAATTCAGGACGATCTCGTCACTGACGTCTGGGCTTGCGATGGCGATCCCGCGACGGTTGGGCGCGAGGACGCGCTG
Organism: Nitrospiraceae bacterium; assembly: GCA_011682535.1. Classification (GTDB taxonomy): domain Bacteria; phylum Hydrogenedentota; class Hydrogenedentia; order Hydrogenedentales; family SLHB01; genus JAACEL01. The sequence goes on from JAACEL010000055.1 coordinate 521, forward strand.
TTGCGTGAGGTGCGTCTGGCCATAGAGCGGCTCAACGAGGGCGGTCTCGATCGGAATTTCGCCTTGGTTCCCGTTGCGCCGGGCCGTGCCTATTTCGCGGATCCATCCGCCGCGCGCGAGGCGGTCGGCCGTCTTGAGAAACTGGGTGTTTTCTGCCGTTTGGCCGGTCTGCGGGGCGTGGCCATCGACGGTCACGCCTCCGATCTATTCTACGACCTTCGTTGGGACGGGTATGCCTACGATACGTACACCGCGGAGGACGTGAAGGCGGGGGCGCGCGATTTTGGGCGCCGAGCCGTCCGGGCCATCCTGCGGGGCTGTCCCGATGCCGAGATTCTGGTGATTGGCGGCGATTATCCCGATTGGGGGCCGCTGTGGTGCGCGTTTCTGCGTGGCATGGCCGAGGGTGCGGGCGATCGCGCCGACGTCATCTTGCACTTCCTCACCCGGGCGGGCCTCAGCGACACCGATCCAACTTCTCTGATGGCGATGGCAGGGCGCGCGCGCAGGCTGTTGACGGAGCAGTGGGGGCCGCAGGCGAACCTGGCGGTGGGGATGCGGCCGCTGGTGTGCCGGGGGGTGGAAGACGCCGTAGCGGCGGCCGCGTACCCGTTGGCCGCGTTCCGCGTGCAGTTGGCGATGGCAAAAGTGTTGTCCGACCAGTATGTGTGGGTGGACGGCGGCGGTGCGTCGTGGTGGCGGCTCACCGAGAAAGACGCGGCGTTGTATGGCGGGCTTTTCCAGAACGGCGCTGCCGCGGCCAAGCAGACTGGCCCGGTGGCCGGCAACCTATCCGATTACTCGGTTTCGACGCGGTTCGACGACAGTCTGCGCGTGGGTGTGCATGAGTTGAACGGCCGCGCTTGCTTCGTGTTCAACACTGCCCAAGGCGCGAGTCTGCTTTGCTGGGAGGGCGTGGCGCCGGGCACGGTGCTGGACGGCTGCCAGGCGCCGGTATCCTGGGTTGACCTGGAGACTGGGGAGACGCGTGAGATCGCGCCTGACGAGGGCCGGATTGCCTTGCCCATTTCCGATGTGCCGTGTCTTCTTGAGCGTCTTCCCGTTGGCGCGTGGGTGCTTCCCGCGTCCTTGTGGATGGGGCTTCCCGAGCCGCTCACACCCGAGTCTGGCGCCGCGCGATTGGAATTCGGATTCGTGAACCGCACGGGCTTCGACGTATCGGGCATCTTGGAGACCCGAGCGCCCGCCCTGTTCACCGTCAAGCCCCGTCAACAGGCCTTTGAGCTTGAGTCGGACGCCGAACTTGCTGTTAGAGGCACGATTCGCGGTCCGATGACGGCGGGACGTGATGTCCCCGTGACCGTGGGGCTTGTCGTGCCCGGCCGTCCGCCGCTGGAACGCACCTTCGACTTGCCCGTGTCGCCCGCGTTGGACTGGTCGGTCGCGCTCGACGGGGTGGTTCGGCATGCCCCGGTCGCCGCCGGGCTCGATTCCGACCCAGCCGACGAGGTGCTCGTATGCACGGACTCGGGCGAGGTCGTCTGTTTGAGTAGCCGGGGAGAAGTGCGCTGGCGCCGTCGTTTCGATACGTCGTTCTCCATTCCACCCGCGGTAGGCGTCGACTTGTCCGGAGGCAAACTGATCGCCACGACGGACGACCGCGGCACGTTGCGCGTCCTTCTAGAGAGCGGACGGGTGCTGTGGGAGACCGCGCCGGGCGGGTTGTGCTGTCCGAGCGGGCCGCTGTTCGCCGATCTCGACGGCCAGCCGGGCGATGAAATCGTCGTGGGTTTTCTCGATGGCCGGCTCGAAGTGTTCCGGGAAGACGGGCAGCCGCTACGCACTCACCCACCCCTGCTCGGCGCGACGGAGTTAGTGATGTCGCCTGTGTCCGGAGCGGCTGGCAGCCGTTTGGTTGGGGTGTCCCACCTGTGGCGGATGGGCGTGCTCAGCGGGTACGGCGTTCGCAAGACGGCACTGTGGCGTGCGTTCCTGCCTTTTGTGCCCGTCTGCGCTCCCGCGATGGCCGATGTTACCGGAGACGGTGTAGACGAGGTGCTGGCTGTTTCGGAGCAGGGGCGTGTCCTCGCAGTGTCGGGCGGCAACGGGCGGCACGTGGCCCAGTTTGACGTGTCCCGGCTGGCGCCGGTGACCGCTCTCGTTGCCTGCGACCTGTTGCCCGGACCCGGGCCGGAGTTTGTGGTTTGGGGTGGAAAAGGCCTGGCGTGCCTGTCCCATGACTTTGAAGCGGTTTGGCTTGCGCCGCTCAACGCCGTTGCGGCCCCCGCCGTGGGCGCCACACCGGCCGGGCCCCGCATTCTCGTACCGGTTCGGGGGGGCGCGTTGGCGTGTTTAGACGCCTCCGGGGCGTTGCTCTGGCGTGACGAGCGCTCCTCGACGCCCCTCTCGGGCGGGCCGTTGTTGGCCGATCTGGACCGGGACGGACGGTCGGAGTGCGTCTATCCCTCCAGCGACCGGGTCTTACGATCCCTCATAGTGCCTGGGCCATGAGGGGGTTCTCATATGCGCGGCCGCAAGTGCTTTGACTTGCCGCGCGGGCGTATGATATTCTTTGCGCTGTTTTGGACGGAACGCGGCTGCCCCGCGCGCCTCCCGAGCTAGGCTTTCCTTGCTGGAAGCCGTGAGTTTCCTTATACTTAGTACGGAGTCCGCAATGGTAAAGATGAAGACAGGCCTTGTCGGCTGTGGCAACATCGGCGCCGATCTGTGCATCGCTCTCCAGAAGGGCTCGATTCCGGCGGAGATCATCGCACTCACCGACACGGACACGGAACATGCGAACGTCTTGCTGAGAACGTTTCAGTTGGACGCGGAGATTGTAGGTCTGGATGAGTGCGCTTCACGGGCGGATTTTCTCGTGGAAGCGGCGCATGCCCAGGCCGTGAAGGACGTGCTGGAAGCGGCCATCAAGCATCACTGTCCTTGCCTGATCATGAGCGTCGGCGGCCTGATGGACGTTCTCGACCTGCTCGAGCAAGTGCAGGAGAGCGGGGTTCAGGTGCGGATTCCTTCGGGCGCGTTGTGCGGTCTGGATGGGATCCGGGCGGCCATGGAAGCGGGTCTGCACAGCGTCACGCTGACCACGCGCAAGCCGCCGAAGGGCCTCGTGGGCGCTCCGTATTTGGAAGAAAAAGGTATCAGCCTGGAAGACCTGACCGAACCGGTCATGGTGTTCGAGGGAACGGCGCTGGAAGCGTGCAAGGCGTTCCCGCAGAACGTGAATGTGGCCGGCGCATTGAGTATAACGGGTATCGGTGCGGTGGACACGCGTGTACGCCTGATCGCCGATCCTGGAGCGACCTCCAACAGCCATGAGGTTGTCGCGGAGGGTGCGTTCGGGCGGCTTCAGACGATTACGGAGAATATGCCGTCGCCCCGGAACGCCAAGTCTAGTTACCTCGCGTCGTTGTCCGCCTGCGCCGAGCTGCGGGCCGCGGCCATGGTGTTTGTGGCGGCACGCGGATAAGCCGAGACACTGCGGGCGGGAGTCCGCAATGGAATGAGTGGAGAACAAGCAATGTACGCAATCGTGACGACTGGCGGGAAACAGTTCAAACTCTTCGAGGGCGACGTGTTCCGCACAGAGAAGATTGATGCCCCGATTGGCGATACCGTCGAACTGGACGCCGTCACCATGCTGGTCAAAGACGACGGTATTGTCGTCGACGCGAAGGCGCTTGAGGGCGCCAAAGTGGTCTGCCAGGTCATGGGACAGGGCCGCGACAGGAAGATCCGGATCTTCAAGAAGAAACGCAGGAAAAACTACGCCCGAACGCAAGGCCATCGTCAGGCCTATTCTGAGCTGCAAGTCGCTCAGATCGTCGGTTAGGGACGCTGACCGGTACGGCCGGTCTCTGAAGGGAGCGTTTTCATGTCTCACAAAAAAGGCGGCGGCAGCACGCGCAACGGCCGCGACAGTAATGCACAACGGCTTGGCGTCAAGAAGTCGGGCGGCCAGCCCGTCCGGGCCGGTAACATCATCGTTCGTCAGAACGGCACGCGTTTCCATCCGGGCCTCAACGTTGGCCTCGGCAACGACTACACGATCTTTGCCCTCGTCGACGGCGTGGTGCAGTTCCGTCAGACGCGCAAGGACCGCAAGTGCATCGATGTGGTGCCCGCCGAGTCCAAATCGTAGTTCTTGTTCGCGCGGTGAGGCGCCGCCGGTGGGTATCCGCGCCACGTAGCGCGCAGGTAGCGTCTTGCCATGTTTATTGATCGAGCACGGGTTCGGGTAACGGCGGGAGCGGGCGGCAATGGTTGCTGCAGCTTCCGTCGTGAGAAGTATGTCCCGCGAGGGGGTCCTAGCGGCGGTGACGGCGGCAAGGGGGGCGACGTGTATTTCGTTGCGACCGATCGCCTTTCCTCCCTGTTGGATATCCGGTATCGTTCCCATTGGAAGGCCGAGCGCGGCCGCCATGGCGGCGGGAAGGACCAGCACGGCCGCCAGGGACCCGACGAGATGATCCCCGTCCCCCTTGGCACCCTCGTGAAACGTCTCGACTCCGACGAACTGCTGGCCGACCTTGTTGAGGAAGGTCAGCGTTTTCTCGCCGCGCGCGGCGGCCGGGGCGGCAAGGGCAACGCCCGTTTCGTCTCCGCCACCAATCGCGCCCCGCGTTTCGCCGAACTGGGCGAGCCCGGCGAGGAGCAGGAGTTCGTTCTCGAACTGAAGCTAATCGCCGACGTGGGCATCGTCGGTTTGCCCAATGCGGGCAAGTCCACGTTCCTGTCGAGCATCAGCGCCGCGCACCCGAAAATCGCCGACTATCCTTTCACGACCCTCTCGCCCAACCTGGGCATTGCGAGCCTGTCGGACTACCGCACGCTCACCGTGGCCGACATCCCCGGCATCATCGAGGGCGCGTCCGACGGCAAAGGGCTGGGGCACGATTTTCTCCGTCATATCGAGCGCACTCGCGTGTTGCTGTTCATGATCGATCTGGGCGACGAAGACCCGGTTGGGACGCGCGACACGCTGGAAAACGAACTGGCGCGGCACAGCGCCGCGTTTGCCGATCGTCCGCGGGTGTATGCGTTGAACAAGGCCGACATCACGGAGAACCGCGCGCGATTCGACGAGGTGGCCAAAGACTTCGAGCGTCCGTTCTCGATCTCCGCTGCGACGGGACAGGACGTCGACGTGCTGCTCGAACACCTATGGTTCGTGGTCGATCGCCTGAACCAGATGCAGGACGAGGACGAGGTCGAAGAGGCCGAGCGCGAGTATACGTATGAAGCGCCCTATACCATCGAGGAAACGCCGGACGGTTTCCGGGTCGAGGGGCAGCGCGTGCGCCAGGCCGTTCGCATGACCGACTTCGAGAACGACGAGGCCGTGCGCCACTTGCAGCACAGGCTCAAGCGCATGGGACTCTTCCGGGCATTGCAGCGGCTGGGAGCCCAGGATGGGCAGTCCATCGCCATCGAGGATATCGAGTTTGAATACCGTTCCGACTGATATCGAGACGCTGGTCGTCAAAATTGGTACGACGCTGTTGACCGGCGACAAGCCGTTCGACGGGAAGCTCCTCGAACGGGTGGTCGAGGATCTCGCCCGATTGAAGCGGGAGCGGGGGTTCAACCTCCTGATCGTGTCGTCCGGCGCCATTGGCTGCGGCATGAACGCCCTCGGCCTGGACGAGCGTCCGCGGTTCCTGCCGCTGAAGCAGGCCGCCGCCGCGGTGGGGCAAGCCACCCTCATGCACTATTACGAGACGTTGTTCCGCACCTATGGCCAAGGTCTGAAGACGGCCCAGGTCTTGCTCACCGCCTCCGATCTCGACGATCGGCAGACGTATCTCAACGTGCGCAACACCATCGAGACGCTGTTCGACCTCAAGGAGGTCGTCCCGATCGTGAACGAGAACGACTCGACGGCTACCGAGGAGTTGCGCTTTGGCGACAACGACACGCTGGCGGCCAAGATGGCGGCGAAGCTCGACGCCGACCTGCTCATCATCCTCAGCGATATCGACGGACTTCACGACAAGGACCCGTCGCGGCACGACAGCGCCCAGCTCATTACGCGCGTGGACGCGGTCACCGAAGAGATCGAGTCGCTGGCGGGCAATACGGGTGTGGAGACATCGGTAGGCGGCATGAAAACGAAGCTCGAGGCTGTGAAGATCGCCAATGCCGCCGGGTTGCCGGTGGTGATTGCCAACGGCCGCCGGCCCCACATCGTCCCGCACGTTCTGGACGGCAAGGGCCCAGGCACGATGTTTGTCGCGGGCGGCGAAGCCCTGCCCCACCGCAAGCGGTGGATCGCGTTTGGCCGGGCGTCGGTTGGGCGTTTGTTCGTGGACGACGGGGCGCGCAAGGCGCTTATGGACGGTGGCCGAAGCCTGTTGGCGGCGGGCATCACGCGTGTCGAGGGGCCGTTTGCCTCCGGCGCAGCGGTGGGCGTGGTGGATTCGTCGGGCCGCGAGATTGCGCGGGGCCTGGTCAACTACTCGAGCGACGACGTGGATCGCATCAAGGGCGTGCGCAGCGACGGCATACACGATATTCTCGGACGCAAGGATTTCGACGAGGTAATCCACCGGAACAATCTCGTGGTCCTGTGATTCTCTTCGGGCCGGCTTGCTTGCGCTGCCGTGCGCGCGTAGGATGGTCCAAAATTCTGGAGAACCGACTACGATGACATCCGAAACCGACAATCTCCACGACGAGCTTCAGCAGATTGGCGCGCAGGCGCGGGAAGCGTCGAACGTGCTCCGTTCGCTCACGCGCGCCGTCAAAGATGCGGCGTTGATCGAGATAGCCACGCGCTTGCGCGCGTCGCACGGCGTGTTGCGCGTGGCGAACGAGAAAGACCTGGCCGCGGGGCGTGAGAAAGGCCTGTCGGCGGCGCTGTTGGATCGTCTTGAACTGACGCCCAAGCGGATCGACGGGATGGCCGGGGGCCTTGAAGTGGTGGCCGCGCTGCAGGATCCCGTAGGCGGGATCGTCTCGCAGACGGTGCATGCCAACGGTCTGCGCATCGCCCAGATCCGCCAGCCCATCGGCGTGGTCGGCATTATCTACGAGAGCCGTCCCAACGTGACGGCCGACGCGGCGGGCCTGTGCCTGAAAGCAGGCAACGCGTGCGTCTTGCGTGGCGGTTCCGAAGCCATCCACTCCAACCTGGCCATCGCGAAGATATTCATCGAAGGCGCCGTGTCCGCCGGAGTCCCTGAGCACGCGGTGCAGGTGATCGCCACGACGGACCGGGCGGCGGTCGGCGAGATGCTGCGCCTCGACCGCTATATCGACGTCATCGTGCCGCGCGGGGGCAAGGGCCTGGTGGCACGCGTGTACGACGAGTCCCGCATTCCCGTGATCGCCCACCTCGACGGCATCTGCCACACGTACGTGCACGAAGACGCCGATCTCGATATGGCGCGCCGGATCTGTGTAAACGCCAAGCTGCAGCGTCCCGGCGTGTGCAACGCCATGGAGACGATGCTCGTGCATGAGGGTATCGCCGGGCGTTTTCTGCCGGCGGTGGCCGAGGCGTTGAAGGAAGGCGGCTGCGAGTTGCGGGGATGTCGGCGCACGTGTGCGCTCGTCGAGGCCGCCGAAGCGACGGACGAAGACTGGGGCACGGAGTATCTCGACCGCGTCCTGGCCATCCGAGTGGTGGACTCACTGGATGCGGCCGTCGCGCATATCAACGCCCACGGTTCGCACCATTCCGACGCCATTGTTACTGAGAGCTATGCCGCGGCGGAGCGGTTCTTGGACGAGGTGGACAGCGCGACGGTTTACGTGAACGCTTCGACGCGTTTTACCGACGGCTTCGAGTTTGGATTGGGCGCCGAGATCGGCATCAGTACGAACAAACTGCACTGCCGCGGGCCGATGGCGCTGGAAGGCCTGACAACACTGAAGTACGTCATTCGAGGCTCGGGTCAGATTCGCGAGTAGCGGCGGCGCGCGCGGTCCGGACAACCAGAGAGGAGTCTCCGTGGTTTCCTCGCCAGTGGAGCGTATCGGCCTGTTTGGCGGGTCGTTCGACCCCGTGCACAACACGCACTGCGACATCGCGCGTGCGGCGCTGAGCGACGCGCAGCTCGACCGCGTGTTCTTCGTCGTAGCGGCGCGGCCGCCGCACAAGGCCGTGGGACTGTGCGCGTCGATCGGCGAACGCCTCGCCATGGTGGAGGCCGCGGTGCGTGACGATCCCCGCATGGAGGCGTCGCGGGTGGAGATCGACCGCGAGGGGCCGTCTTACACGGTGGACACGTTGCGTCAATTCCACCGGAAGTTCCCGGCCGCCGAGCTGCATCTCATCATCGGGATGGACTCGTTGCTCGACCTGCCGCGCTGGCGCGAACCTGAGGAGATCGCCGCCCTGGCCAAGCTGCTGGTCGTGCCGCGGCCCGGTCTCGACAACGCGGGGCCGCCGGAGTTGGAGGGGCGCTATCGGGTGCTGCCCTTCGACCAGACGCGGCTTTCCTCCACGGAAGTACGCGAACGGATCGCTTCGGGGGAGGCATTCGGCGAGTTGGTGCCGCCGGCCGTCGAGCGTTTGATCAAGGAGAAGGGAATCTACGATGCCGCTAACGCGCAGCGCTCGCGTTGAGGAATACCTTCGGCTGCTGGAGTCGCGCATACCTCCCAAGACGCTGGAGCATTGCATTTCGGCCGCCGAATACATGACCACGTTCCGCGAGGAAGTTGGTGTGACGGTGGTGCAGTGTGAGCAGGCGGGCCTGTTGCATGACCTGTGCAAGAAGATGAAGGCCGACGAGATGCTGGCGTCCGCCGTCCAATACGGCATCGAACCCAACGAGACGCAGCAGGCCAACCCGAAGCTGCTCCACGGTCCGCTTGCAGCCGAGCAATGCCGCCGCACGCTGGGTATTGACGACGAAGCGGTCTACGAAGCCATCTACTGGCACACCACTGGACGGCCCGGCCTCGGAAGTCTGGGGCGTGCCCTCTACTTCGCCGATTTCGCCGAGCCGTTGCGTTCGTTTCCCGAGGCGGTCGAAGCGCGCGAACGCTTGCAGGAGGAGGGGTTCGAGCGGGCATTGCGGTATGCGGCGGAGAAGAAGCTGGAGCGCATCCGCCTCAAATCCCACGCCGACCCCGTCACGGAAGCGTTCCATGCGTGGTTGCAGGCGGGTGAGTGATGGCCTATCTCGACGATTTCCATGAGATCGCGCGGTACTACGACCGCATCATGGACCACGTTGACTATGACCGGTGGTACTCCGTCGCCACGGCGCTAACCGAACTGCTTCCGCCGGGGTTCACCCATCTCGACGCCGCCTGCGGTACGGGCAAACTGCTGCGCAGTCTGCGCGAGGACGGCTGGCGCAGTGTCGGCGTCGACCTGTCGCTGGCAATGGTGCGCTCCGCGCGCCGCCAGACGCCTGAACCGATCACCGCGCTGGCCGACCTGCGGCGGCTGCCGTTCCACGAGAGCGTGGACTACGTTACCTGCCTGTTCGACAGCATCAACTTCCTGCTGACGCTCGACGACATCGCCCAGGCGTTTCGCGAGGTGGCGGGGTCGCTGCGTGAGGGCGGGCTGTTCTATTTCGACATGGTGACGCAGAAGATGGTGACGGATCACTTCGACAACCAGGAGTGGACGGAGCAGACCGGCCGTTTTGCCACGACGTGGCGCAGCAGTTTCGTGCGTGAGACGGGTGTGGCGGAGACGGAGGTGCGCGTGACCAGCGGCGCCGGCGGGGTGTTCTTGGAGCGTGTCTACCGGCACGAGGACATCGAGGCTGTCTTGGCGGCTTCGGGTCTGGCGCTGTTGGGCGCGTACGATGCGCATACGCTACAAACGCCGCGTCCGAAGACGGTTCGAATCGACTATGTCGCCGCGAAGGACGGGTCGCGCGCGTTCAAGAGGCGTTTCGACAGCGTGATCGCACGTTTGCGGCGCGACATGTATTGAGACGGGGCGTTTGCGGCAACAGAAGATAGACCTTATGTCCAGGGAGCGGCAGCACTACATCGACTGGCTGCGCGTCATCGCCGCGCCCAGACACGTGGCGCCCTGCGGTTCCTGATGGGGATGAAACCCGCACACGCCAAGAAGGAATAGTGATTGTTGGGATGAGAAGTGTACGTGTATCGCGCGGCTCATGGGGACGCCCGGCTCTCTGGGCGTTCGCCCTCTTGGTTGCGGGGGCGCCGCTGTTGCCCTGCCACGAGACGGTGTGGGCTGAAGCGGACGAGGTCGCGTCCATTTCGGATTACGCGCCGGTGTGGCGGCCCGCGTTCGTGGGGATCGACCTGGCCGAGGCGCGCAAGACGGGTTCGCCGTCTCAAGCCGCTTACGCCGCCCGCATCGCATTGCGGGCTCCCGGCATCGAGTTCCTGGCCACGCCCTCCAACGGCGACAAGCCACTCGATACCGATGCGCGCACAACGAGCGCGTTCTTGGAAGAATTTGGCTGCCAACTGGCGGTGAACGCGTCGCCGTTCAAGCCGGTCAGATCTGTTGCAGGCGAGGCCCGCGACATCCTCGGCCTGTCCATCTCGTGCGGGGACGCCTATTCGCCGTGCAACAACCTCTACGGGGCGATGTTGATTTCCCGTGACAACAAAGTGTCGATTGCGATGCCGCCTTTCGACCTCGACGGCGTTTACAACGCCGTCGCCGGGTTCTCGCTGCTGCTGCGCGACGGCGAGAACGTGGGCACGGACGGCGACCGCCATCCGCGGACGGCGGCGGGCGTGTCAGAGGATGGTAAGTATCTGTATCTGATCGTAATCGATGGCCGCCAAGGACACTACAGCGGGGGGGCGACCACGCGCGAGACGGCTGCGTGGCTGAAGCAACTGGGCGCGCACGATGGACTCAATCTGGACGGCGGCGGCTCGACGACGCTCGTCATCGACGATGGCGGCGGGCGGGCCAAGGTGCTCAACCGCCCCATCCACAACCGTATCCCGGGAATGGAGCGCGTCAACGGCAACCATCTCGGCGTATTCGCGCAGCCGCTGACGAAAGGCGGCTGAGGCCCGAACGTCGGGCAGCGTATTGTGGCGCGCCCGAAGTGCTTGGTAGCGCGGCTGAGCTTGCTCCACGCGCCACGGCGGAGTTTGTCAGATGATCTGAGTGAGGCCGATCCGCTTGTTTCTCTCCATCGCCGCCGGGTACAGTCTCTGGCACAGCATCAGTCCCTGGAGTAAGACACAATGCCCTTCAATTCATCGGCAATTCGCGCCATCATCTTCGACTATGGCAACACGTTGATCGCGTTCGGCCCCGAGCAGATCGCCGCCTGCGATCAAGCCCTGGCGGACGAGCTTGGGCGATTGTTCGGTCCGCCGGACATGGCGCGCGTGACCGCGGTGCGCGACATAGACCGCGTACGGCCCTATTCGGGCGACCCGCCCGAGTATCGAGAGAACGACCTGCCGCGGATCACGGCCGGCCTCGTGCGGAGCGTATACGGCGTCGAACCTTCCCAGGACCAAGTCGACGCTCTGCTTCGCGTACGTTTCGAGGCCTTCGTGGGTGCGATCGAGGTCTCCGGCGGCATGCGGACGCTCGTGGCGCGGCTGGGACAACGCTACCGCCTCGGGCTCTTGTCGAACTATCCCGACGGTGACGCAATTCGCGCCAGTCTGCGTAGGACAGGGCTGGATGCGCTCCTCGACGTGGTCGTGGTGTCGGCCGATGTGGGCTATGTGAAGCCCCACCCGCTGCCGTTCGAGCGGGTGACGAAAGAGATGGACATCTCTCCCGAGGAGGGATTGTTCGTAGGCGACAACTGGCTGGCCGATATCCAAGGCGCCAAGCGCGCCGGCATGCGGGCGGCCTATACCACCGAGTTCATCCCCTACGGTCGAGAACACTTTGAACCCGGGGCCGGCGACCACGAGCCCGACCTGCGGCTTGACGCTCTCGCGGAACTGGAGGCGCGCCTGACCGGGCGTGCCGTGGAGGGCGCTTGTGACTGACGTATGTAAACACTTCAGAACGTGCGGCGGCTGCCGTTCGCAGGACGTGCCCTACGAAGAGCAGGTGAAGGCTAAGGGCGAGGCGCTACGCGCCCTTTTCGCGAAGTTCTGGGACGGGCCCGTCGAGGTCGAGCCGTCGCCTACACCGTGGAACTACCGAAACAAAGTCGATTTTGGATTCGGACTCAAGCGCTACCCCGAGCCGCCTCCCAAAGACTTCGAGCGCGAATCCGTGTTGGGATTCAAGGCGCGGGGGCGTTGGTACTGGCCCCTCGACATTGACGAATGTCTGATCGCGCCGGAGGGAGTCGGCGATTTGCTAGGCACCGTGCGCGCATGGATGAAGGACCAGGACCTCAAGGCCTTCGACTCGCGCTCGAAGCAGGGCTTTCTGCGTGCGCTGCTCGTGCGCGAGGGCAAACGCACCGGCGACCGCATGGTGGTGCTTATCACGGCCGACGGCGAGTTCGACAAGGCGTCGTTTGTCGAGGCGGTGCTCAGCGGTTTCCCCGCCACCAGCATCCAGTGGGGCATCAATCGGGGTCTGGCCGATGTGGCCTTTGCCGACGAGACGGAGATCCTGCACGGCGCGCCGACGATCGACGAGTGTTTGCATGTCCCGACCGACGCGGAGCCGCGGGAGCTTCGGTTCCGGCTGTCGCCCTTCAGTTTCTTCCAGACGAACACGTTTGCGACGGAGCGCCTGTACGGCCGCATTCGTCAGTGGGTGCAGGACACCGGCGCCCGGACGCTGTACGATCTCTACGGCGGCGGTGGCGGCATCGCCTTGTCGTGTGCCGATCTCGTTGATCAGATCTGGTCGGTCGAGAACGTGCAGAGCGCATCCGACGACGGCCGCCACAACATGCAGGTGAATGGCGTCGAACACATCGAGTTCCTGACGAACAAGGTGAAAAACTACTTGAAAGATCTGCTCCAAGGCGACGGGATGGCCCCGGACTGCGCAGCGGTGGTGGACCCGTCACGGTCGGGCATGACCCCCAAGGCGATGCGGCGGCTGATCGAGTTGCGTCCGCCGAAGATCCTATACGTTTCCTGCAAGCCGACGGTGTTCGCGCGCGAACTGCCGCAGTTTCTCGAAGCCTATCGCCTCGACGACCTCCGCGCCGTCGATCTGTTCCCGCATACCGACCACGTCGAGGCGCTGGCGTCGTTCAGTCTGAAGTAGGAATTTCTTTCCGCACGCGAGAAAAGAAAGAAGCAAAGAAAAGCGGGGAGGGACTACTCTTGCAGGTATTGCTCGCGAAACTCCTCTGTAACGGTTCAGGGCGGAACGCGTGGAAATAACCAGCCGTGGTTTTCACTTCACACATCTTCATCTTCTACTTCCTGCCGCTGGTGCTGTTGGGCTACTACCTGTTGCCGGCCAAGCGGAATCTGTTCCTGCTCGCGGCCAGCTACGTGTTCTACGGCTGGTGGAACCCGTGGTTTGTCCTGTTGATGCTGTTCGCCACCTTCGTCAACTACACCTGCGGGGGCATCATCGCCAAGGCGGAGGATGACGCGCCGCGGCGGCGCTGGGCCTTGGCGGCCTCCGTCGTCATCAGCCTCGGCACGCTGGGCTTCTTCAAGTACTTCATGTTCGCCGCGAACAACCTCAACGGACTCCTCGGCTTGTTCGGCGCGGGTCCATTTCCCGTACTCCAGATCACGCTGCCCGTCGGCATTTCGTTCTACATCTTCCAGAGCATGAGTTACTCGATCGACGTCTACCGCCGCACCTCGCCGCCGGTACGATCCTTCTTCGATTTCGCGTGCTTCGTGTCGCTGTTTCCACAGCTCATCGCCGGGCCGATCGTGCGCTACAACACCGTCGCCGATCAGCTCGTATACCGTACCCACACCCTCGACAAGTTCGCCTCGGGCGTGGCGCTGTTCATCCTCGGCTTCGCGAAGAAGATCCTGCTGGCCAACATGGTGGGGCCGGTGGCCGACGCCGTGTTCGAGGCCGAGTCGCCCTACGCGCTCGACGCCTGGTTCGGCGTGACGGCCTATGCGTTCCAGATCTACTTCGATTTCTCCGCCTACTCCGACATGGCCATTGGCCTGGGCCGTATGCTGGGCTTCGAGTTTCCCCGCAACTTCAACGCGCCCTACATGGCCGACAGCATCACCGATTTCTGGCGGCGCTGGCATATCTCGCTGTCCACCTTCCTGCGCGACTATCTCTACGTGCCTCTCGGCGGCAACCGCAAAGGCCCGCGCCGGACGTACATCAACCTGGCCATCGTGATGCTGCTGGGGGGGCTGTGGCACGGCGCGAACTGGACGTTCGTGTGCTGGGGGGCGTTCCACGGAGTGCTGTTGGCGTTCGAGCGCTGGCGCGGCAAGCAGAGCGTCTACGCCAGATTGCCCCGGCCATTCCGGATCGCGGCCACCTTTGTGCTCGTGCTGTTTTCCTGGGTGTTGTTTCGATCGCCCACCTTGGGCGGCGCAGGGCGTTTCTTCGGGGCGATGCTGGGTTTGAGCGGTGCACACGGAGGGAGTGCATTGCTGGGTGGGGCCATCTACACCCAGGGCCATCTGATCATGATGGCCTTGTGCGCTTTGCTGGCGTTCCAGGCGCGGCAGGCGTTCGACCTGGCCGAAGAGGTCACCTGGCCCAAAACGGTGGTGCTGATACCGCTGTTCTGTTTGGCGCTGGTGACGATGTTGGTGCAGGCATTCAACCCATTTCTGTACTTCCAATTCTAGGAGCCGTTACGGATTGCGATGAGAGGCAAGAATCTGTTCCTCATAGGCGCCTTCGCCGTCATCATTTCCGGCGTCGGCCTGACGCAGGCGCTCGTCGAGGCACGACGCGGCGAGCGGCCTCAGTTCACCGACCTGTTCCTGCATGCGCCCAGTGAGGAACACCTGCGCGGCTTCGAGGAAGACCTGGAAGACGCCTCATGCTTTACCGAGTACTTGCGTCCGGCGATGCAGTACGCCCAATTCGCCGCGTTGGGCAACACGGGTGATTACGCCCTGATGGGACGGGACGGCTGGCTGTTCTACAAGAACGGCGTCCAGTTTCTCATTGAGCCTTGGGATGGGAACGCGGCGGTGGCCGACGTCATCGTGTCGTTCCGGGAACGGCTGGCGGGGCGAGGGATCGAACTTCTCGTCGTGCCCGCCCCTGGCAAGGCGAGCGTCTACCCCGACCGTCTCACCGCACGCGCGCGTGCGGGGGGTGGCGTCGTGTATGCCCACTCGCGTCAGTTGATGGGGCAGCTCAAGGCCCGCGGGGTGGCGATGGTCGATCTCTTTGAGGTCTTCGACCGAGCGCGCGCCGAGGAGGGGGACGAGCCGGATCTCTATCTCCAACGGGACACCCACTGGTCGCCCGCCGGCATGCGGCTCGCCGCCGAAGCGGTTGCCGCGCGTTTGATCGAACTGGGCTGGGTGGCGCGTGGCGACGCCGCCTACGACCTGCGTCCGGCGTCCATCGAGCGGCGGGGCGACATTGTTCACATGATGCGGTCGCCCCGGATCGAGGCGCGTTTCGAGCGCCAGCGCGTGGACTGCGCGCAAGTCGTAACGAAGGGTGAGGGACTCTTGTACGCGGACGATCCCCAAAGCGAGGTGCTCGTGCTGGGGGATAGCTTCCTGCGGATTTACCAGGCGGACGAGCCCGAGTCGGCCGGTTTCATTGCACATCTGGCCCGCGAGTTGGGCATGTCGCTGGCCTCCATCGTCAACGACGGCGGGGCCTCGACACTGGTCCGTCAGGAGCTTGCGCGCAAGCCTGAACTGCTATCCGGGAAGAAGGTGGTGGTCTGGGAATTCGTCGAACGCGACATTCGGTTCGGCGCCGAGGGATGGCAAGACGTCGCGCTGCCGGAACTGCCGGCGGCGGAGACCGGCGCCCAATCAGCGTCCTGATCGCGTGAGTGGCGTCCATGGCGGCACCACGCTGGATGCCCTATGTAGCGCAGGCGTCTCGCCTGCATTTTCTGGCACGGCATCGTGTAGGCTCGAAGCTGTGGCCGGGCTCCTGACCGAGCCACTTGTCCGCCCGATAGGCTTTCCGGCCCACGTCTAGAAGGACCTCAGTCTGTGGCTGGGTTTCCCGGCGCGGCAAAGAGAGAACAGCGATCTCTTGCTAGCCGTAGCGCTCTGCATTGAACGCGTTGATCTCATCGTGCCCTACGATAGCGGCGCCCTGCGGCGGTAGCCTCGTCTCGTAGACGCCAAGGAACGTGAAATCACGGAAATGACTTTCTTCCCCCGCCCAGTCCTCGCCTGAGGCCAAGGTCAGCCTCCAATAGCAGCGGGCGCAATCAAGCATTTCGGGGGGCGAAAACCATGTGCATCTATATGTCACGGAATCG
>JAACEL010000056.1 GCA_011682535.1 Nitrospiraceae bacterium
AGGCTGACCGCATCCTGGTGGTGGAGGACGGCCGCATCGTCGAGGATGGCAGCCACGCGGAGTTGATGGCGAAGGGCGGGCTCTATCGCCGGCTCTACGACGTGCAGTTCGCGGCGTTGGAAGACCAGGACACGTCATGAGACGCCTCGCCGTTCTGATACTGCTGGCGGCAGTGGGCTGTGGTCAGCCCGAGGCCACGCCGTCGGCACAGCCGGCCGCCCCGGCCAACCCCACGCCTTCGTCCGAATCAATTTCTCCGGCTACGGACGTCTCGCCGTCTGCTTCGGGCGGGGGCCAGGTTTTCGCGGAAGTGCGGATCGTGAATCTCGAAGGACGGCCGTTGGCCAACATGGCGGCGATCGCCTCGACGAGTCCGAACGCGTTCGACCCGCCGGTCGCGCGCGGGGAGCTATCGCGCGAGGACGGGACATGTACGTTGATCTTGCCCTCCGATCAGCGGCTGTATGTGCGGGGTTGGGACCCGACGGTGCAGATGTTCACGAACAACTACTACGACGTACTTCCGGGCGAGGCTACGCACACGGAGATGATGACATTGGTGATGGTGGAGGGGGCTTCGCTCGAAGCGGCTATCGTGAACCCGGACGGGCAGCCGGCCGCCGGCACGCCGGTCCGCATCATGCTGTCGCACCCGGCCAAGGGGCCTTGGTGGCCCGATGAGGGCAAGACGAATGCGGACGGGGTGGTGCATTTCGAGCGTGTTCCCGCCGGCACCTACGTGCTGACGGTCCGTGTTCCGAGTGGTGCGCAACTGGAGGTTCCGGGGGTGGACCTCAAGCCCGGGGGCCACACCGATCTGGGGCAGCTCAACTTGCAGTAGGAGCGGTCTCGGAACTAGCCGTGCCGGATTGCCGTCAATACTACGCGGAGGGATCCCAGCCGATCCGGCGCAGTTCCGCCTTGAGCCGCTCATGGGCGGCCGTCAGCGCGGGGAGCATGTCGGCGCAGGCGCCGACTTCCCCACGGCGGCCGAGGTCTTCTATCTTGGCCGCGATGGCTTGCACCTCGATGCAGCCTATGTTGGCCGCCGCGCCCTTGATTCCGTGCGCTTCGCGCCGGGCGTTTTCGCCGTCGCCGTCCGCGATGGCCTTCTCCAGACGCTCAAGGTGGAGCGGGGTTTCGGAGAGCAAGTCGCCGATGACCTCTCTGATCGCTTCGATGTCGTTGTCCGTCAATTCGAGCAGACGGCTCTGGTCGAGGATGCCGGACGGGTCCACATTCGGCGCTGCTTCCATGTCCAGCGCTGCCGCGGCCTCGGTAGAGACGGGGGCTTCGGGTGCGGGGGCTTGGGGAACCGGTTCGAGAAGTTCTTCAATCTTGGCCAGCAGTTCCGAACTCTTGCTGGTTTTGCGCAAGCAGGCAGTGGCTCCGGCTTCCTGGCCGCGGCTTGTGAATTCGGCGGTGTCCGTGGCGGAGAACAGAATGATGGGGGTGTCTTTGTGCCTAGGCATGGCGCGGACCGCTTCGCAGACCTCGTAGCCGTTCATCTCCGGCATGACAACGTCGAGCACCATGAGGTCGGGGGTGTGTTCCTGTGCGAGTTGCAGGGCTTCGAGGCCATCGGCCGCGGTGACGAGTTCGTAACCCGCGCTTCGGATCTTGCGCGCAAACAGATGCCGGAGGGCCTTATGGTCGTCGGCGAGCAGGATCTTCCTGTCGTCGAGTTCGGGGGCGATGGCTTTTTGTTCGCCCGGTTTGTCCTTCACGAACAGCACGAGCGAGTCGGATGAGGAGACTTCCATGGCGGGCGCGGGGTCGATCTCCATCGATCCGTCTTCGTGCTTGATGGCGGCCACGGACAGCGCCCCGGCCCGTTCGGCGACGCGGGCGACGGTGGTGATATCGTCGCCCGTGTGGCGGAAGATGCGCAGGGAGAACCCCAACACACTCGCCAGGCCCTCCTCGCCATCGGCGCTGGCCGAGGACGACTCCATTTGCTGGAGGATGAGTTTGGCGATCTGCTGGCCACCGAGCTTCATGGGAGATACGACGATGTCGGCCCCGGCACGCAGAATGCGGTCCTCTACGCCGGGTTCCTCGCCGCGCGAGATGATGAGCATCTTGGGGTTGAGTTCGCGCGCGGCCAAAGAGATAAACAGGTTGTCCTTGTCGGCCGACAACGCGGCCACGACGCCCGCAGCCGATTCGACGCCCGCCTGCTTGAGCACGGAGTCGCTAGTGGCGTCGCCGCGGATGATGCAGTAGTCCTTTTCCTCGGCTTGGGCGGCCAGTTCCTCCTTTTTCTCGATGACGACGAACGGCAGGCCTTTTTCGGCCAGGTCGCTGCATATGGAGCCGCCGATCCGGCCAAACCCGCAAACTACATAGTGGTTCTCCATGTTGAGGATTCTCCTGAACATTTTCTTCTTGCCAAAGATCCCCCGGACTTCGCTCTCGATGACGATGCGCGCGGCGTGGGAGGCGAAGAGCATGAGAACGGACCAGCCGAGGCCGATGACCACAATGGTGAACCAGCGCCCGGTGGACGTCAGTTCGTGGGTCTCGCCGAACCCGACCGTGGTGATCGTGATCACCGTCATGTACAACGCGTCGGTAAGGTTCCAGCCCTCCTCCAGGTAACAATACCCCAGCGTGCCAAAGACGAGCACGAACACGAGCGCCGCCGCAAGCGTGATGCTTCGTCGCGTGTTGTCACTCATCAAACCGGGCTCCCTGGAAGGATGCGCGTGTCGCTCCCCGAGGCGCCGCCCGCGCGGCCAGCGCACTTCGTACGGCGAACGCTCCACATGCTTCACAGCATAAGAGACCGCGGCGCAAATCGCAAGATCGGCGTGCCACGAGGAAGTTGGAACGATTCTGTCCGAATCGCCGAACTTCGCCGTGGCGCGCGTGACAAGCTCAGCCTCGCACCCATGCCAAACACGACACTCACCGGTTCGGTGCCGGCGTGGCTGAGCGTAAGCCAGGCATTATCGGGCACTTCGGGTGCGCCACAATACGCCACCCGGCGTTCGGGAATTCTGGGGCGATCTTGCGTTTTGTGTTAGGGAGCGCTATCGTTTCCTCGGAAAACACTGGCGAGGAACATGTTCGGAGGCAACGCGTGATACGCAGTTTTCTAGTTCGCAAGATGCCCGATGGCACGGAGCGGCGTGAATCGGTTGGCGATGGCACGATTATCGGCCGCACGGACGATAGCGGCTTTGTGATCGACGACAGTGCCGCTTCGCGGCGTCATGCGGAGATCAAGGTCCGCGGGAACTCGTTCTACCTATGCGATCTGGGGAGCACCAACGGGACGCAGGTCAATGGGCGGCGGATGCTGGAGGCGGATCTGCACGACGGCGACCTGATCGCCATCGGCGATACGGAACTGCGGTTCGAGACGGAAGAGGCGGCCGACGACGTACATCCGATGGCGACGTTTGTGGGCACCATTATCGACGGCGACTCCGAGATGACGGTGACCTCGAGCGGCGACCGCTCGGAGGCGTTGTTTCAGGCGATCTATACCGTGACCAATGCGATCGCCTCCAACTACGAGCCCTGCAATCTGATCGACCGGATCCTGGAGACGACAGTCGAAGCTATTCATGCCCAACGCGGCGCACTGTTCTTGCAGAAGGACGGCGAACTGTCGCCCTGTCCCGTCTGCGGCGCCGTCCACGCGATCCGCGACGGACAACTGGCGCGTTCGGACATGAGTGAGATCCGTGTCAGCCGAACCGTGGCCCAACGTGTGCTGCAGGGCGGCGAGAGTGTGTTGTTCCAGGACGCCGACGAGGGCGAGTTCGCGGCGGCGGAGAGCATCGTCTCGCTGAACCTGCGCTCCATCATCTGCGCGCCGCTCCGGGCGAAGTCGGGAATTCTGGGCATTCTCTACATCGACACCGACCGGGCCAGCCACGCCTATACCGAAGACGACATGCTGCTCAGTTCGGCCGTGGCCAATAGCGCGGGACTGGCCATCGAAAACGCCCACATGCATCAGGAATTGCTCGAAAAGCAGCGCATGGAACAGGAGATCGAGTTCGCCTGGACCATTCAGGAGGGTTTCCTGGTCAAGGATTGGCCCCAGGACTGTGCGGAGTTCGACGTGTACGGTGAGACCCGCCCGGCCAAGGTAGTGGGGGGCGATTTCTACGACTTCGTGCGGCCGCTGCCCGGCTGTGTGGGGATCCTGATCGGGGACGTAAGCGGCAAGGGCGTGCCCGCCGCGTTGTCGATGGCGCAGTTGCTGGCCCAGTTCCGGCTGTGCGCGCAGAGCTGCGAGTCGCCGGCCAAGGTGCTGGAGGCGTTGAACGAAGACTTGGCGAAGCGAAGCCAGCGGGGCATGTTCTGCACGTTGTGCTATATTCTTCTCGACCTGCGCACCGGCCAGACCCTGTGCGCCAACGCGGGCCATCATCCGGTGCTTCATATCCAGGCTTCCGGCGTGGGCAGCTTCGGCGAGGCCACAGGACCTCCGGCGGGCATTCTGCCGGTGGCGCCGTGGGTGGACACGGATGCGGAACTGGCGCATGGGGACTCGGTCCTGCTATATACTGACGGTGTCGCGGAGGCCCGGCGGGTGTTTACCGGCAGCAACACGGACACGCGTTCGGGAGAACCCGACGAGTACGGTTTGGAAGGTTTGTACAGCATCGCGGAGCGTACCCGTGGTTTGGGGCCGCGGGAACTGATCGATGCGATCAACGAGGATGTGCTGGCGTATTGCGCACCGGAGCCGCCGCATGACGATTGCACGATGATTGCAGTGAGGTACCTTGGCAGCGCGTGAAGAGATTACCATGGAGGTTCTGTCCGACCCGAAGCTGTTGAAGTCGGTTCGGGGGGTGGTTCGCGGTTTCGCCGAAAGCCATGCCCTGTCGGATGAAAAGGCCATGGAAGTGGTGCTGGCGGTCGACGAGGCTTGCACCAACGCGATGCGCCATGCCTACGGCAGCAATCCGGGGCGGAAGCTGTGGCTGAGCCTGAGGTCGACGGAGGACGGTATCGAGATCGTCCTGCGCGACGACGGGACGCCCGCCTCTTCGGAGCGCGTGAAGCAAAAAGAGGTGGTGGCTCCGGATCTCGAAACGCTCAAGCCGGGAGGCTTGGGGGTCCAGATTCTTTATGAAGTGTTCGACGAGGTGGATTTCGTGCCGGGGCCGGGGTCTGGCAATTGCATCACGATGCGGCTTCGGCGCCCGGACGGCGCATAGTCGGACCGGGTGGCTTGCACGGTGCGGTAGACTGGGTGACGAGAGGCAGGGACAGCGTCAATGGGACTGAATATTGATATACAGGAGCGGGATGGCGTGGTGGTGATCGCGGCGGCGGGTGAGGTGGACCTCAGCAGTTCGCCTCAACTGCGCGAAGCGATCCTGAAATCGGTGCCGAACGCCGGCGGGACGCTGGCGGTCGACCTCAGCGGGGTGTCCTATATGGACAGTTCCGGCGTGGCGACCCTGGTGGAGGGACTCAAGAGTATTGGCGCCAAGAAGGCGGCCTTCTGTCTGCTGGCGCCCTCGGGGTCCGTCCTGAAAGTTTTGCAGTTGTCGCGCTTGGATTCGGTGTTTGACATTCGTGATGCGCTTTGAGTAGATGATGACGGCCTTCGTAGGGACAACCGGGCGCCTTGCCCTGAACTCACTGTACGCCGTGGCGCGCGTATGCGTACTCGTGGTCGACACGTTGCAGTGGGCGTTCGTGGCCCCGTTGCGGGGCAAAGGACTGCGCGTGCGCAGCACCATCGAGCAGTTCGTCGAGATCGGGGTGAACTCGCTCCCGATCGTGCTGCTGATCACGTTCCTGATCGGCGCGATTATGGCGATGCAGTCGTCGTACCAGCTTGCGCGGTTCGGCGCCACGCGCTACATCGCCAATCTGGTGGGCGTGGCGGCGTTGCGCGAATTGGCTCCGTTGATGACGGCTATCCTGATTACCGGGCGCAGCGGATCGGCCATTACGGCTGAGATTGGTACCATGAAGGTTGCCGAGGAAATCGATGCGCTCGAGGTAATGGGACTGAACCCGACGAAGTTCCTGGTGGTTCCGAAGTTCTTGGCGATGATGATGGCGGTGCCGTGCGTGACGGTGCTGGCAATGCTGTCGATGATCATCGGCGGATTTGCGCTGACGACAGTGGTGATTGGGCTGGACGCCAGCATGTACATCGAGCAAACGGCTGGCGCGCTCGTGCCGAAGGATCTGGTGACGGGGATGGTGAAGAGTGTGTTTTTCGCCCTGACCATTTCCTGGGTGGGCGTATATCGAGGATTCCAGGTCGAAGGTGGCGCGGAAGGCGTGGGCAAACGCACGACCTCGTCGGTGGTAACCTCGATCTTTCTGATCATTATCGTGGATCTCATATTCACCGTGTTGTTCTACTTTGTGTGAGGCCGGCATGAACGAGAACGCAACCAGCGAGCCAATCATCCAAGTTCGGGATCTCGAAGTGAGCTACGGCGACTTCAAGGTGCTGAAGGGGGTGTCGTTCGACGTGATGCGCGGAGAGACCTTCGTAATCCTCGGCGGCAGCGGCTGTGGTAAGAGCACGCTGTTGCGCAATCTCGTGGGCCTGATGCGGCCGGCGGCCGGGCGGATCCTCATCAACGGCCAGGATTTCACCGCAATGAGCGACAACGACCGGATGGAGATTCGCAAGCGGATGGGCATGTGTTTTCAGGGCTCGGCTTTGTTCGGCTCGATGACGGTGGGAGACAATGTGGCGCTGCCCCTGCGCGAGCACACCAAACTCGAAGAGTCGACGATCGACATCATGACGAAGATCAAGCTCGAACTGGTCGGTCTCGGCGGTTTCGAGGGCTTCATGCCGTCGGAGTTGAGCGGCGGCATGAAGAAACGGGCGGGTCTTGCCCGGGCCATGGCGATGGATCCGAAGATGATATTTTACGACGAACCGTCGGCGGGGTTGGACCCGATCGTGGCGGCGGGATTGGACATGCTGATCCGCAAGATGCAGAGCACGTTCAACCTGACGAGCATCGTGGTGACGCATGAGATGTCCAGTGTGGAGTTAATCGCCGATCGCGTATGCTTCCTCAAGAACGGCGAAGTGGTGGCGATCGGTACCCGGGAAGAAATCGCGGCGTCCGGCCACCCGTTCGTGCAGCAATTCATGGCGCGGCGCCCGGAAGACGAAGGATCGGATCGAGAAGACTATCTACGCTCTCTGACGGGGGCGTAGCGTTGGCCAATTTGAGGATGCACCTAGGGATCGGAACAGACGGCAATGCCAGAGAAAAAACATAACTTCACGGCGACCGAATTCAAGGCGGGCCTGCTGGTGATCGTCAGCGCAATTGCGTTGGCGGCCTTCATCGCGGCCATCGAGGGGCTTCGTCCTCCGGAAGAAACGCGTACGTACTACGCGTATTTTTCGGACACGAGCGGCCTGAACCGCGGGGCCGACGTGCGCTTCGGCGGTTCGAAGGTAGGCCGGGTGAGTGCGATCTCGCTGGATCCGGAGGATCAGTCGCGCTTGCGCGTCGAGGCGAACGTCAAGGCCGGCGTGCCCGTCAACGAGGCCAGCGAAGCCCACATTACCCAGACAACACTCACGGCCGAGATGCACCTGGAGATCTCCACCGGCGAGAAGGACGCGCCGCTTGTGGAGGACGGGGCTGTGATACCCTCCGAGGCCGGCGGGCTGTTCGACAAGGCCGGTGAACTGGCCGACAGCGTCAAGGGCGTTCTGGAAGACGTGGGCGATCTGTTGGGAGTAGAAGACGCCAAGGAGCAAGAGAAGAACGGCGAAGGCGAGCTGGTGACGATGGCTACAATTTTCGGCGGCCTCGACAGCGCGGTGAAGGAGGGCGAAGGGCTCGTGGGCGATGTCCGGGGGGTCATCTCGGAAAGGAAGGGCGATATCGAGGCCATATTGACGAAGGTGCAGGAAGCGGAAGACGCGGTCAAGCAACTGTTGGATGACGTGAATGCGGTGGTGGCGGACAACCGGGGCAACATCGAGGGTACGTTGGCCGACGTGCGTGGTATTGTGGGCGACGTCAGGCCGATTATCGAGCGCGTGGGCAAGGTTTCCGGGCAGTTGGACGCGATAGCCGATTCGTTGCAGGACACGCTGGACAATACCGAGCGCCTCACCGGCGAGGCCGGCGGGCTGCTGGAAGCGAACCGCCCCGTGATCGAGGAGATCGTGCTCGATCTGCGGGACACGGTTCGCTATCTGAAGGACTTCTCGCGCACGATGGCCGAGCAACCGCATGCGGTGGTCCGGGGCAAGTCGCCCGAAGGCCGGAGATAACAGGAGACATCATGAAACGTGCAGGCATAGCGATGTTGGCAGTCTTGGCATTCGCCGGGTGTGTGTCGGCCCCGGGAATACGGTACTACACGCTCGACATGCGGGCGTCGGGGCAGGTGGCTGGCGCGGTGAACGTGCGGGTCGAGCGGCTGCGCGAAGTAGAGTCGCTGGCGCGCAAGGAGATTCTCATACAGCGCACGCCCACGCAGATCGAGTATTACGCGGTGGACGAGTGGGCCGCGGCGCCGGGCGAATTGATCGGCCAAAAGCTCGAGGCGGAGCTGGGCTCGGTCGACGAGGGAGCCCCGGTAATTTTGACGACGGGCATGATTCTCGATTTCGAACAGGTGGATACCGCCAACGGGGCGGACGCCACCGTGCGGCTCAAGCTGGCGTTTCACCGCGAGGGCGAAAGCCGGTACGACAGGCCGCTCGCCGAGAAGGTCTATGAGGTCACGCGGACGGCGGACTCGGCCACGCCGGGGGCGGTCGTCGAAGCTCTGTCGCGTTGTCTGGAAGATATCGCTGTGCAGATCGCGAAGGATGTGCGCGCGTTCTAGTGGCGTAGTGGCGCGAATTCCAACGGGAGTGCTGAAGAATCATGGCACGAGTCGACATGCCGCCCGAGCACCTGACGGACTACGAGCGCGCGATCTGCTACTACACCCTGCCGAAGATCACGCACCCCGTCACCTTCGGCCTGCTGGCGGCCTACGTCGTATGCCTCATCGAGACCCTCGGCGTGCTCGCGTATGGGATGGCCACCCACCACCCGGGCGTAACCCGGATCGGCATCTTCGCGCTGGGGGGCATTGTGGTGTTCGGCATTGTGGCGTTCATGCTGCGTGCTTTGTTCCACGAGTTCCGCAAGCGCAAAGCCTTGGCCACGGCCCGGGGCATGCCCGATGTCTCCAGCGGCGCCGAGGATATCCCCGATCCCTTCGAGAACCACCTGCTGCTGCGTCATCCGTTGCATGCCCGCGGCGACCTTTTCCCCTGTACGGACGACGCCGGCGACATCTCCTACTTCGTGGAGAGCGCGGTGCAGAGTCCATGGTGGAAAGTGAAGGACGCGCACGACAATGAGGTCTTGCGGGTGCATGTACAGTCGGAGGCCGCGAGCTTTTCGCTGGGCGGAGGAGTGCCAAGCCGGTTGTCGGTGTTTGTCGAGGGAGAAGAGGCGGCGCAGATTAACCGGAGGTTCAGCTTGACGTCCCCCGCGACCCATGTGGTCTGCACCAAGCCCGAGCCGCGGGAATACGTGGTCCGGGAGGAGAGCATCTTCCGCGGAAATAGACTCGTGGGGCGCATTTACTACCTGCACCAATCCGCCTACCTCGATATCGAACGTGACGAGTTCCATCTGGCCATTCTGGGGCTCTTCATCACGATGCCGTGATTGACTCCGCCGGGGTGTTGCATGTTGCCTTTGACCCATGCTGGCCGCTGTGCTAGATTGGAGCAAGGGCGGCGGCGTGGCGTTACAGAAGGAGGCTGAACAGTGCTTGACGGCCTGTCCGCAGGAGAAACGCTCGCTAAGGGCGTGGAGTGTTTGTTGAACGTGACGGGACGTCACTTCAAGGTGACGGTGCAGAGCGTGCAAGGCGATTGGGTTCGGGTGTCTTTTCCTGCCAAAGACTATCCTGTGCCCGGAATGAGCGCTGTGCTGGAATTCCACGACGAGGTCGGCTTCACGTACTACACGACCATCGTGGAGAGTGGCCCGCCTGATGCAGAAGGCGCCATCGCTCTGCGCCTGCAAGGGGACGCCCAACGCAGCACGCACCGCGGCTGTTATCGTGCCTCCACGGACCTGACGGTGCATGTGCGGGAGCAGAATCATGTGCGCCAGTACGACGCGTCGCTGGTCAACATCAGCGGCGGCGGTGGGCTGATTCGCACCTGCGCCGAGTTCGACTACACGTCTGTGGTCGAAGTGACGTTGTCGTTACCGGGGGAGTCGACTTTCATGGTGCAGGCGCAGGTGGTGCACGTGGACCACGCGCCCAACCACGGGGATTCGCCGTCGCGCTATTACGGGTTGCGATTCGTCGATGTGGAGCCGGATGTTGAGCAAGCCATTACACGCTACATGTGGGATCGCTTGCGGGAGTTGTACCCCTCCGGCGTGGGGTGAGTTAGGATAGGCGAACGTATCGTGTGACGAGTATTGTCAGGTCGGTTTGCATAGACCTCTTGCCGTATGCCATACTCCCTGCCTTGTGTCGGAGTGCACCTGTGTAAAAAGCCGAGACCCGCGGATCTTGTCCGAGGGGAAGATAGGCTCGGTTCCCCGGAGCCTGGTTTTGAGGATGTCGGATGGCGCTACATAAGATCACTAAAGGCCTGCATCTGCCCATCAAAGGCGAACCCGATCAAGTGGTCCATCCAGCTACTCACGTGCGTTGCGTGGCGCTGGTCGCCGCGGACTACGTCGGGATGAAACCCACGATGCACGTGTCGGTGGGCGACGAGGTCAAGCGCGGGCAACTGCTGTTCGAAGACAAGAAAACGCCGGGCGTGCGCCATGTTGCGCCAGGCGCTGGCCGTATCGCAGCCATCAACCGCGGTGCGCGGCGTGCCCTGCAGAGCGTCGTTATCGCGCTCAACGACCGGGAAATCGCGGGTGAACCCTCCTCCGAAGACCGGGTGACGTTCGAATCGTACACCGGGGAGGGCATCGAGGGGTTGAGCGCGGATCGGATCGAGGCTCTGCTGCTTGAGTCGGGGCTTTGGACGGCTTTCAGAACGCGGCCGTTCAGTCGGGCGCCGATGCCGGGCACCCGGCCCAGGGCCATCTTCATCACCGCGATGGACACCAATCCTTTGGCCGCATCGGTTGACGCCGTACTGGCGGGGCGCGAGGAAGACCTGGAAACGGGATTCCTGTGCATGGCCAAGCTGGCCGAGCGGAACGTTTACCTGTGCCAGGCGCCGGGGGCCAAGCTGACGCCCCCGACCCACGGCGGCATTCAGGTCGAGGAGTTCCAGGGCCCACATCCGGCTGGCGACGTGGGTGTGCATATCCATCAGTTGGACCCTGTGCATCGCGACAAAGTGGTCTGGCATCTCGATTGCCGCGATGTGGCCGCCATCGGCCTGTTGATCCGGACGGGCCAACTGGATGTCGACCGGGTGATTTCGTTCGCGGGGCCGTCCGTGAAGAACCCCCGTCTCATCAAGACACGGCTGGGCGCTTGCATTGCCGAATTGACCGAGGGCGAGTTGATCGAAGGGGAGCATCGTCTCATTTCTGGCTCGGTGTTCTCCGGCCGCAACGCCTCCGACGGCGTGTACGCTTTCCTGGGCCGGTTCCACCGGCAGGTGAGCGTGTTGCCCGAAGGGCGTGAACGGGAATTCCTGGGCTGGATGGCTCCAGGGGCCAACCGCTTCTCCACGATCAACACGTTCCTGGGTTGCGTGTTCCGCGGGAAGAAACGGTTTGATTTTACGACGGCCCTGAACGGTGGCCGGCGTGCGATTGTGCCGATTGGTATGTACGAACGTGTTCTGCCGATGGACATTCTGCCGACGTTTTTGCTGCGCGCGCTGGCGGCGGGAGATCTGGAGCGGGCCGAAGAGTTGGGATGCCTCGAACTGGACGAAGAAGACTTGGCTCTGTGCACGTTCGTGTGTCCTTCGAAGATAGAGTATGGTCCTGTTCTGCGCGAGAGTCTGACGCAGATTGAGAAGGAAGGTTGACGCCAATCCGGCTTAACCGGATTGCGGCAACCGAAGTTGTTTGGAAGAGAATCGGTCAAGGGAAATCGCGGTGGCGAAGTCACGAAACGGTCGATGACGTCCCATCCTAATCGGCGTAGTTAGGCCGCTTCGAGCGATTTCTTTACGGCAGTCCGGCGGTGTCCCGTTGTGCGACGTGGACGGGAGCCGAATGACGTGGCGGGTGAAGCCCCATGAAGTTGCTGAGAAACGTATTAGATAAGTTTGCGCCGCTGTTCGAGGAGGGCGGCAAGCTCGAGAAGCTGTTCCCGCTGTGGGAAGCCACGGACACGTTCCTGTATTCTTCCGGATCGGTGACCAAGAGCCCTTCGCACGTGCGCGACGCCCTCGACCTCAAGCGCATGATGGTCACGGTGGTGATGGCCTTGACGCCCTGCGTGCTCATGGCCCTCTACAACACCGGGCTGCAGGCGAATCTGGCGCTCGACCCGGCCGCCGTGGGCGACCTGACCGGTTGGCGCTACGCGATTCTGGACCTGTTGGGCGTGGGCTACAGTCCCACCAACGTGCTGGCCTGCCTGATTCACGGCGCCCTCTACTTCCTGCCGGTCTACGCCGTGACCCTCGCGGCCGGCGGCGCCTGGGAAGTACTGTTCGCGCTTGTGCGCAAACACGAGATCAATGAAGGCTTCCTGGTAACCAGCCTGCTGTTCCCCCTGATACTCCCGCCCACCATCCCGCTATGGCAGGTGGCGGTGGGAAGCAGCTTCGGCATCGTTATCGGCAAAGAAGTCTTCGGCGGCGTGGGCATGAACATCCTCAACCCCGCGCTGACCGCCCGCGCGTTTCTCTATTTCGGATACCCCGGTGAGATCTCCGGCGACAAGATCTGGACCGCCATCGACCCGGCCCACGCGCTGGACGGATTCAGCGGCGCGACGGCGCTGGCATTCGCGAAAGACGAAGGCGTCGCGGCCTTCTCCCAGGGCGGTTTCTTCAGTCTAAACCTAACCGACGGCCACCTGAGCTGGCTGGAGTCGTTCCTCGGTTTCGAGCCCGGCTCGATGGGCGAGACGTCGGCGTTGGCATGTCTGCTGGGCGCGGCCTTTCTCATTGTCACACGTGTGGCGTCGTGGCGCACGATGGCGGGTATCGGTGTAGGCGCCACGCTGATGGCGACCGTGTTCAACCTGGTCGGTTCCGACACCAACGCGGCGCTGTCGCTGCCCATCTGGTGGCACTTCGTGCTGGGCGGGTTCGCGTTCGGCGCGGTGTTCATGGCGACCGACCCCGTGTCTTCCGCGTTTACGGACAAAGGCAAGTGGATCTACGGTTTCCTGATAGGACTGATGATCGTGCTGATCCGCTGCCTGAATCCGGCTTTCCCGGAGTCGGTCATGCTGGTGATCCTGTTTATGAACGTCTTTGCGCCGCTCATCGACCACTTCATCGTGCAGGGCAACATCAAGAGGAGGGCCGCCCGCAATGCAGCGTAATGGCACCCTCTACACGATTCTGTTCGCCGCGATGGTGTGCGGTGTCTGCTCCATTCTCGTGTCGGGCACCTCGGTGTTGCTCAAAGATCGCCAGAAAGCCAACATGATTCTCGACCGCCAACGGCAGGTGCTCTCCGTAGCGGGTCTGATCCAGCCGGGCGAGAAAGTCTCAGCCGACGAAGTGCGTGCGTCTTTTGCCGACAGTATCGACCCCAAGATCGTCACCTTGGCCACCGGCGCGTACGACGACACCATCGCCGTCGAGACCTTCGATCAGCGTCGTGCGGCCAAAGACGCCGCCACGAGCCAAGCCGCGCCCGAGAACCCCGCCAAGGTCTTGCGTCTGCCCAATCACGCGCTCGTCTATCTCGTCACGCAGGACGGAGCCCTGGACAAGATCGTGTTGCCCATCGAGGGCAAAGGACTCTGGTCGACGTTGTACGGCTACCTGGCGCTCGACAAAGACGCGAACACGATTCGGGGAATCACCTTTTACGAACACGCCGAGACGCCCGGGTTGGGCGGCGAGATCGACAACCCGCGTTGGAAAGCCCTGTGGCAGGGACGCAAAGCCTTCGACGACGGCTGGAAACCGGCCGTGCGTGTTATCAAAGGCCAAGCGGGTCCGCCCGAGGAGTCGCCCCATGAGGTGGACGGCCTGTCGGGCGCGACGCTGACCGGCCGCGGTGTGACCAATTTAGTGACGTTTTGGCTTGGCGAGAACGGATTCGGGCCGTATCTGGCGCAGATGCGGTCTGTGGGGAGTTGACGGCCATGGCTTTGGCATTTAGCAAGAAGGAACGGGAAGCGCTGCTCGATCCCCTATTCAACAACAACCCGATCGCACTGCAGATGCTGGGCATTTGCTCGGCCTTGGCCGTGACCACCAAGCTCGACAAGGCGATCGTGATGGCCGTGTCGCTCACGCTGGTGTGCGCGTTCTCGAACCTCGCCGTGAGCCTGATTCGCGACTACGTGCCCACCAACATCCGCATCATCATCCAACTCACCATCATCGCCTCCCTGGTGATCATCACCGACCAGATCCTGAAGGCCTTTGTGCCCGCCATCAGCAAACAGTTGTCGGTGTTTGTCGGCCTCATCATCACCAACTGCATCGTGATGGGGCGCGCGGAAGGTTTCGCGATGCAGAACCCGCCTTGGGTAAGTTTCCTCGACGGGATCGGCAACGGACTGGGATACAGCATCATCCTGATCCTTGCGGGGTTCTTCCGCGAACTGCTGGGCTCGGGCAAGGTCTGGAACTACCCGGTGCTGAAATTGGTGACGGAGGGGGGCTGGTACAACCCGAACGGCTTGATGGTGATGGCGCCGGGGGCGTTGTTCCTGGTGGGGTTGTTCATCTGGGCGCTCCGGACATGGAAGCCGGACCAGGTCGAGGACGAATAAGATGGCCGAGCATTATCTGAATCTTGCGATCAAGTCCATCTGCGTCGAGAACATGGCGCTGGCATTCTTCTTGGGTATGTGCTCATTCATGGCATGCTCGAAGAAGGTCGAGACCGCCATTGGCCTCGGTTTCGCCGTGATCTTCGTGCTCGCGATGACGGTGCCCATCAACAATCTCATGTACAACTATCTGCTGCGCGAAGGCGCCATGACCTGGATCAGCCCGAGCATGGCGGAAGTCGACCTCAGTTTCCTGAGCTTCCTGAGCTTCATCGGCACGATCGCGGCGGCCACGCAGTTGGTCGAGATGGCCCTCGACAAGTTCATGCCCAAGCTATACACCGCGCTGGGCGTGTTCTTGCCGCTGATTGCCGTGAACTGCGCCATCCTCGGGGCGGCGCTCTTCATGCAGCAGCGCGACTACACTCTTGGCGAGAGCGTCGTATTCGGCGTCGGCTCGGGTATCGGCTGGCTCCTCGCGATCGTCGCACTAGCCGCCATTCGCGAGAAGATGCGTTACAGCAACATCCCGGCGGGCTTGCGGGGATTGGGGATGGCGTTTATATTGACAGGTCTGATGGCCATGGGGTTCATGGTCTTCTCGGGCATTCAGTTGTAAGAGGAAGAATTCGACCGATGCAGATCGTCCTACTGGGAATGCTGATGTTCACGCTGGTGGTGCTCAGCCTGGTCGTCGTGTTGATGGTGGCCAAGGCCAAACTCGTCGCCAGCGGCCCCGTTACCGTCAACGTCAATGATCAGAAAGACCTCCGCGTGACCGCGGGCGGCACGCTCCTGGCCACGCTGGCCGACCAGAAAATATTCATCCCGTCCGCCTGCGGTGGCAAGGGCAGTTGCGGCGTCTGCAAGGTCAAGGTCTTCGAAGGCGGCGGCGCGATTCTGCCGACGGAAACCGGGTTCATTACCCGTGGCCAGGCACGCGAAGGCGAGCGGTTGGCGTGTCAGGTCAAAGTCAAGCAGGATTTGAAGATCGCCATCCCGCCTGAAGTGTTCAGCGTGAAGCGTTGGACTTGCAAGGTGCGCTCGAACGACGCCGTCGCCACTTTTATCAAGGAACTCGTGCTGGAGTTGCCCGAGGGCGAAACGATCGATTTCCGCGCCGGGGGCTACATCCAGATCGAGTGCCCGCCGCACGAACTCGACTTCAAGGACTTCGATATCGGCGAGCAGTATCGGGCCGACTGGGACAAGTACGACGTGTGGCGTTTCACGTCCAAGTGCGACGAAACCGTGCAGCGCGCCTACTCGATGGCCAGC
Organism: Nitrospiraceae bacterium; assembly: GCA_011682535.1. Taxonomy (GTDB): domain Bacteria; phylum Hydrogenedentota; class Hydrogenedentia; order Hydrogenedentales; family SLHB01; genus JAACEL01. The sequence goes on from JAACEL010000056.1 coordinate 16,117, forward strand.
TACCCCGAAGAGCAAGACATCGTGATGCTCAACGTTCGCATCGCGCTGCCGCCCCCCAACCTCAAGCATGCGCCCCCCGGGATCATGTCGTCATATATCTATAGCCTTAAGCCCGGCGATGAAGTTGTCATTCTCGGCCCCTTCGGCGAGTTCTTCGCCAAGGACACCGACGCCGAGATGGTCTTCATCGGCGGCGGCGCCGGCATGGCGCCGATGCGCTCGCACATCTTCGACCAGTTCCGTCGTCTCAAGACCAAGCGCAAGGTGTCATTCTGGTACGGCGCCCGCAGCCTGCGCGAAGCCTTCTACATCGACCACTTCGACGCCATTCAGGCCGAGAACGACAACTTCGAGTGGCACCTGGCCCTCTCAGAGCCGCTACCCGAGGACAACTGGACCGGCTACACCGGGTTTATCCATCAGGTTGTGTACGACAACTACCTCAAAAACCATCCAGCCCCCGAAGACATCGAGTACTACATGTGCGGGCCGCCTATGATGAACTCCGCCGTCATCAACATGCTCACCGATCT
>JAACEL010000344.1 GCA_011682535.1 Nitrospiraceae bacterium
GTCGATGATCGGTCGCGACGGGTCCATCCCGCGCGTCGTCTGGTAGATTAACGCGATCGATTCGCGCCGCTGAATGTTGGGCGTCTCGTTAGTCGGACACCACCCCACGATGCACGGATGGTTCCGATCTCGCTGCACGATCTCCACCCACTCCGCCAGGAAGTTCTCGAACGCCTCGGGACTGCAGTGGTCCATGCCCCAGTTGGCGTGTTCGCCCCAGCACAGGTAACCCAGTTTGTCGGCCCAATACAAGAAACGCGGCTCGAACACCTTCTCATGCAACCGCCCCCCGTTGAACCCCATCGCCATCGACAGCTCGATGTCCTTCTTCAGCGCGCGGTCCGAAGGCGCCGTGTAGATCCCGTCCGGATAGAAGCCCTGATCGAGCACCAGGCGCTGGAAATGCACTTCGTTGTTCAAATACAGCTTGTTGCCTTCGATATGGATCTTCCGGAACCCGAAGTAGCTCGACACGCGGTCGAGCTCTTCGCCGTCACGAACCAAGGCCAGTTCGAGCGTATACAGATGCGGGTCTTCCGGCGACCACGCCCGCACCTCTTCCACATCCACGAACGCCATCGTGCTGCGCCACGTCGCGGGGGCCATCGTTTCCGCGACCACCTTGCGTCCCGACTTCACCCGCACCACCAACTGCGCCCGGGGGCCCTTCACGTCGCCCTGAATCACTACGCGCCCCGTCTCCAGGTCGGGCGTGATCACCACGCGTTCCAGATACGACTCGCCGACCGCCTCCAGCCATACCGTCTGCCAGATCCCCGTCGTGCGACGATACATGCAGCCATGCGACTCGTACCGTTGCGACTGCTTACCCGACGGCTGCATCCGCGAACGCACGTCATCGACCGCCCGCAGAACGATCTCGTTCTTGCCCGATTTGAGGGCGGGCGTGATGTCGAACGTAAACTGCACGTAGCCGCCTCGATGCCGCCCGACCTCGACGCCGTTCACCCACACCGCCGCCTCGTAGTCCACCGCGCCAAAATGCAGCAAGACCCGCTTGCCATTCCACGCGCGCGGCAGCGTCAGACGCTTGCGATACCACACCGCCTGCATGAAGTCGAGATACCCAACACCGCTCAGCGGGCTCTCGGGACAAAACGGAACGCGAATGCGTCCGGACAGTTTCTTGCCAGTGGTAAGCCCGCGGGACGTCCCGGTATTGGCATGATCGATCTCGAATTCCCACTCCCCGTTCAGGTTGATCCATTGCTCGCGCTCGAAGTCGGGACGGGGGTGTTCGGGACGCGGAATTCTTGCGGACATGAGTTTCTCTCCTTGTTTTGATACAGGCGCGGAGGGCCGGTTCCCCGGCGCGATCCCGAGAGATTAGCTCATTCCCTGCCTCCAAGTCCATTGATGATGATGTTAACTGATGATGATAGCTGGTGTTATGTTTGTGTCGCCTAGTCTTGCGCGGAACTCGACCGCTTCCTAACAGTAAGCAAGAGCCATACCCAAGACACGAGCATCGCATTATCATCCTTAAAGAACTTACGGTAAACACTTTACAAGAACACCGTCTCACCGGAAGACAGACGGAGTTCTGTCACTCCGACGCAAACCTGACGCGTAATCCCAAAGAACATGGACAAAAACACCCGGCCCGCATCGCCGGTTGACTCCGCCGTGGCGCGCGCCACAATACGCCACCCGGCATTCGGGGTACCCGGGATGGGCGTTGCACGGTGCGCCGATGTCGATATAGAATTGGCCCGCTCGCGTCACACAACGCAAACTGGAGGATACCCCCATGAGCTTCATCGCCGACCGCATGAGCAACATCGACGCCAGCGGCATCCGGAAAGTCTTCGCCCTCGCCGCGAAGATGACCGACCCCATCAACCTCAGCATCGGTCAACCGGACTACGATGTCGACGAGGCGGTCAAAGAGGTGGCTTGCCGGGAGATCAACGCCGGCTTCAACACCTACACCCAGACCTGGGGGATCCCCGAACTGCGCGAGGCTTCGTCGGCCTACTACGAACGCCGCTTCGGCGTGCCGCTGCAAAACGTGATGGTCACGTGCGGCGTCTCCGGCGGCCTGCTTCTGTCGTTCATGGCCACCATCAATCCCGGCGACGAAGTCCTCTGCGCCGACCCCTACTTCGTGATCTACAAACACCTCATCAACCTGCTCGGCGGCGTGTGCAAACCCATCGACACGTACCCCGACTTCAAGCTCAAATCCAGCGACATCGACGCGGTCGTCACCGAAAAGACGAAGCTGCTCATCGTCAACTCACCCTCCAATCCCACCGGCGTATGTCTCGACGAAGGTGAACTGCGCGCCATCGCCGACGTCGCACGCAAACACAACCTGCTCGTGATCACCGACGAGATATACGAACAACTCCAGTACGACTCCCCCCCGTGCACCATCGTCGGCATGTACGACAACGTCATCTTGCTCAACGGATTCTCGAAGATGGCCGGCATGCCCGGATGGCGCGTCGGTTTCGCGGCGGGTCCCGAGGAGATCATCCAGCAGATGAACACGCTGCAGCAGTACACGTTCGTGTGCGCGCCGTCGTTCGCACAGAAAGCCGCCGTCAAGGCCCTCGAAACCGACATCACCGAGAAGAACGGCAACTACCGCGTCAAACGCGACATCGTCTACGAAGGCATCAAGGACCACTTCAACGTCGTCAAGCCCGGCGGCGCCTTCTACGTTTTCCCCGAGGCCCCCGGCGGCGACGGCGACGCCTTTGTCGAGAAGGCCATCGCCAACAACGTGCTCATCATCCCCGGCAGTGTGTTCAGCGACCGCAAGACCCACTTCCGCATCAGCTTCGCCGCGCCCGACGACACCCTGCGCAAGGGCGTCGAAGTCCTCAATCGTATCGCCGGCGAATACTAGGCATCTAATGTCACCGTGGACTCAAGAACTGCGCGCAGCCAGGCGGCGCAGGATATCCCAATACGCCCCGCGCTCCCCGGCCCGGATCGCCTGGGCAAGCACGGAGTTGTCGTTGTAGTTGTAGTTGCCGTCCGTCTCCGACGGATCGGCGTGCAGGAATCGTTCGTCACCCCGGATCAACGACGCAACATACGCGTTGATGTCCTCGCCGATGGCCACGTCCACGTAGAAGATCGGCCGCAGGAAGTCCTCGTTCCCTTGCACGGCGCCGTGCAGACAAGGATTGCCTTCGAGCGGCCCTCCCTCCCGAACCATCGCCGCGAGCGGCGTATTCGGATACACGCGCACGCCGCAGGAAAGCCCCACGCGTCCGGGAGCCACGTCGCGCAGGAAGTCAATGGCCCACGCGATCGACTCGCGCGTCTCACCGGGAGCCCCGAACATCATGTCGAACATCACCTCAATCCCGCGGTCGCGGCACGCCTCCGCCGTCCGTGCGATATCTTCGGGCCCAAAGTCCCGCCCCAACCGGCGCAGCATGCCTTCGTCCGCATGGTCGACACCGAAGTCGATCCCCGCGCAACCCGCCGCCGCCATGGCCGCCGCCAGTTCCCCGTCGAACGGTGTCGGCGCCGCGTAGACATACCACCGCAGCCGCTCGCCCAACCCGCGACTCACCAGCGCCTCGCAGACCGCCCGCGCATGCGGCGCCGGACGGTTAAACTCGCTGTCGCACAGATGCACCGCGTAGATACCTTGGTCCAGCAGGGCCGCAAACTCGTCCGCTACGGCCTCCGGCGATCTCAAACGCACTCGATTCCCTTTCGCCGCCGGTTCCATGCAGTAGATGCACGACCCGCCGCACCCGCGCTTCGTCTCGATACCCAGTTGCCCGCCCTCGGCAAAGTAACGCGGGTTGTCGAAATAGGTGCGCGACGGCGCCCCCTGTTCCGCGGGGTCATAGGAAACCGGCGGCGTAACATGTAAGCGCCCGTCGGGCAATCGAAACGCCGCGCCCGCAACCTGCGTTGGATCGCCATCGGCTTCCAGGCAATCCAAGAGGGCCGGGAACGCCGCCTCCCCATCCCCCACAATCCCGTACCCCGCCCCGGTGAACGACAGCACCTGCGCGGGCGCGCAGGAGAAACCCACCCCGCCCAACACCACGGGCGCCTGCGTCGCCGCCGTAACATGCCGCACGATCTCGCCCGTCGTTTCCAGGGTAAAATCCTGGCTCGCGAAATAGGCGTCGTCGATGTTGCGCACCGTCACGCCCACGGCTGCGGGGACCGTGTCGTCAAGCGCACGCGTCAGGTCGCCGCGCCAGTCGCCGGAAAAGGTCAGATCGCAGATCACCGGTTCGTAACCGCGCTCCGCCAAACCGTTCGCCACATACTCCAATCCTACCGGAGCAATTGGCGGCAACATTCGATTGGGATTCAGCAGCAACACGGACGCTCTCGACATGCCCAACTGCCCTTCCTGACTATTCCGCCACGATCTCCACTGCCAACCCGAACACCCGCTCGAACAGCCCTCGCTTACGCATGCCGCCCCAGATGTCTGTTTCATTGTAGCGCCGCTGCTTCAGGTGAAAACAGATGCCCGCACCCGTCCGCTCGACGCGTACGCCCTGCATCGCCCCGGCATGTGTACGATCCAATCCATCGCCAATGCGGATCAACGCCGCGAGCCGCTCGACCACCGCCCGGTCCGTCTCATCGAGATCCCGATAGACGCTGTGCCCGGGAAGCGGCTCCGCCTTGCGGTGATAGCGCGCCACGCACGCGATCATCATCAACTCGCGCGGCGAGAACTCGTCCAGCCCGGATTCCAGAATCAGATCGCGCGATCCTTTGTGGTGCTTATCCGGCCTGTTCTCGTAGCCCACGTCGTGCATCAGGGCCGCCGCATGCAGCAGCATCCGCTCCCAATCGCCCAGGCCATGCAGGCCGCGCGTGGCGTCGAACAACGCCAGGCTGTTCTCCGCCACCTGCACCGCATGGTCAAGGTCCGGATCGTGCTCCTCGGCGAACGCCAGTGCCGTTTGAATGCCGGCATCACGAGCCTTCTCACCCATGCCATATCCTCTGTCTGTCGCTACTTGCCGGCAGCAAGCCCCACAGGCCCGCGCTCAATCAGCACTTTCGTGCGTTCCTGGAAGGTGTTCAGCAGTTCCGCCCCGCCCTTGGGCTTCTTCACGCCGGGCTTCAACGCAAACACCAGCGCCGGATCGGCGGGGTGCGCCCCCATGCTCTCGCCGAATAGCGACAAGCCGCCCAAGTTCTGGGCATCGCCCTTCACCTCGAACCGCACTCGCACCTCGCGGTCGCCTTTGAGCGCCTCGGCAAGCGCCTCGAACGCCGCCCCAGTGATGGGCACGTCGACCAGTTTCCCGTTCGAACCATGATGGAAATGGGCCATGTGCGACAGCACGCCCCGCGCGTCGGCGAAGTCGTTCTCGATCGTCACCGTCTCGAACGGCACGCCGTTGATCGACAACGTCACATCCGTCGGCCATGCGGGCGCGTCCGTCTGGGGATAGTCGCCCGCCTTCTTACGCGCGGGCCAGTCCAGCCGCTCGCTGACGGCCTTGGACCCCACTTCGGCCACCAGACGGCAACCCGCGATGTTTTTCGCCTTCAACCCGCGCGGCAGGCGGATCCGGTATTCGAAGAAGCACGCGCCGCTGGCCCACAGCTTCCCCGCGGGGTCGGGCGAGAAGGCCGGCGGGGCATTGCCGGCTGCCGCGGCAAACGAATTCACCGGGAACGAAACCGCATACTGTTG
>JAACEL010000345.1 GCA_011682535.1 Nitrospiraceae bacterium
TGATCGCAGGCTCGATGGGCGATGGCGGCGTCATGGCGGCGGCCGAGGTAACGGAGAACGGCGTCGTCGAAACTCTGGACGCCGAGGCTCACACGGTTGATGCCGAGGTCGCGCCAGGCGTCGGCGAGGGTGGCGGTGACGTCGTCAGGGTTTGCTTCGAGGGAAATCTCAGGTTGTTCGAGCCTGAACCGGCGGCGGAGGGTCTCGAGGATACGGGTGAGAGACTCGGGCGTCAGCAGCGAGGGCGTGCCGCCGCCGAAGAAGACGGTACGCGCGTCAACGGGCCCGTCGTAGGCGTCGATCTCGTGGACCAGCGCGTCGGCGAACGCTGTGGGCACAGCGCCGGGCGTGGGTTGGCTGAGGAAGTCGCAGTATGGACAACGGGTTCGGCAGAACGGGATGTGGACGTAGACACCGATCACGCGTTGCCACCTCCGTGGCATAGCCGGACGGACGCACGGCGTGCGATGCGCAGATGCCCGCTACGCGGGTTCGTCGTGCCCGCGCGTCCGGAGCAGTTTGTACTCGATACTGTCAACCAAGGCTTCGTAGGACGCGGAAATGATGTTCTCCGACACACCGACGGTGTTCCAGGTGTCCTCGATATCGCTTGACTCGATCAGCACACGGGTCTTGGCGCGGGTCGCGAGTTGACCATCGAGGATGCGCACCTTGTAGTCCTCGAGGTGGATGTCGCGGACCTCGGGGTAGGTACCTTCGATTGCTTTGCGCAAGGCATTGTTGAGCGCGTCGACCGGACCATCGCCCTCGGCTACGGTGTGCATCTGTTCGCCGGTGGGGAGGTCGATCTTGATGGTGGCTTCGGAGAGGGCTTCGCCGGGTCCGGGTTGCTGCGTGACCGTGACGTGGAAACCGCGCACCTCGAAGAAGGTGCGGTGCTTGCCCTGGGCCTTGCGCATGAGCAATTCGAGTGAGGCGTCGGCGCCTTCGAACTCGTAGCCTTGGTTTTCGAGATCCTTGATGCGAGCGAGGATCTGGCGGGTCTCGGGACTCTCACGGTCGAGTTCGATACCCAGTTCGCCGGCCTTGTGCAGCAGGCTGGCCCGCCCCGACATCTCGCTGACGGTGAGGCGCGTGCGATTGCCGACGACTTCGGGCTCGATATGTTCGTAGGCGGTCTTGAGTTTCTGCACGGCGTCGGCGTGCATGCCGGCCTTGTGCGTAAAGGCGTCGCGCCCGACGAAGGGATCCGAATCGCGCGGGGCCATATTGGCCAATTCAGCCACAAGATGCGAAAGGTGCGAAAGAGATCTAAGCTGCTCGGCGGACACGATCGGCAGCCCCATCTTGAGCTGGAGGTTGGGGATGATGGCGGACAGGTTCGCGTTACCGGTACGTTCGCCGTAGCCGTTAATGGTGCCTTGAACCTGCACGGCGCCTTCGGCGACCGCAGTCAGGCTGTTGGCAACGCCGCAGCCGGAGTCGTTGTGGGCGTGGATGCCGAGGGCGGCGTTGGGCAGGCGCTTGCGGACCGCCTGCATGATGGTGGCAATCTCGTTGGGGATCCGGCCGCCGTTGGTGTCGCACAGGATGAGGATTTCGGCGCCGGCGGTGTGGGCGCGCTCGAGGCTTTCCAAAGCGTAGGCGGCGTCTTCGACATAGGCGTCGAAGAAGTGCTCGGCGTCGACAAACACCCGGCGGCCGTTTTCGCGCAAGTAGGCGACGGATTCAGCGATGATGTCGAGGTTTGTGTCGAGGGAAACACGCAGGACGGATTTGACGTGGGTGGGGGAGGACTTGGCGAAGATGGTGACGATTTCGGTCTCCGCGGAAAGCAGGGCCTTGATGTTGCGGTCGTCCTCGATGGCCGACTTGGCGTGGCGGGTGCTGCCGAAAGCGGCGAGCTTCGCGTTGTGGAGGTTCAGGTCACGGGCGCGGACGAAGAAGTCGGCCGCCTTGGGATTGGCCCCGGGTTGCCCTCCCTCGATGTAGGAGACGCCAAACGCGGCCAACTCGCTTACGATCCGAAGTTGGTCATCGGCGGAGAACTTGATTCCAGGGCCCTGGGCGCCGTCGCGCAACGTTACGTCGTAGATTTCGACTCGGGGGGGCACGATTCCACCCTCCTACCGGTTGAGCGAGGGGAAGAAGACCTCGCGGAAGTTAATTGTTAACATGTAAAGAATTCTTGACATCAGGCCGAGGGGTTGTCGAAGCTGTAGACGTCGAGGGTCTCAGCCTCGATCCAGCGCTGTGTCAGGGCGTGTCCTTCGGGGATCAGTAGGCCCGTTTTCTTCGCCTCGGCCTCTGAATAGGCCGGGGCGCCGTTGGCGGAAACGCCGGCTCCGACGATGAGAAACGGCACTGGACCCCCTGCGTGGGTGCGGCTGTCGATCGAGGTAATGTGGTCGGGGCACACCAGGATCCGCAAGTCGGGATTCTCCTGGCAGTAGGCGAGCCAGGGGGCCACAATCCGGCTGTCGAAATCCTCGATCGCACGGATCTTAAGCTTTACATCGCCCTCGTGGCTGGCTTCGTCGGGGGCTTCGACATGAAGGTAGACGAAGTCGGCTTTGTCTAGGGCGGCCTTGGCAGCGGACACCTTGCCCTCGTAGTTGGTGTCGAGGTATCCCGTGGCGCCGGGGACATCGAGAACGCGGAGTCCGGCGCAGACGCCGATGCCTTTGACGAGGTCGACGGCGGAAATGACGGCGCCGGTGAGGTCAAAGCGCTCAGCGTAGGACGACATAGTCGGCGGCAGGCCTTGGCCCCAGAGCCAGATTGAGGTTGCGGGGGTCTGGCGGGCGGCGTTGATCGGGTGGGCCTCGAGGATGGGCCGGGAGGCTTCCATCAACTCAACCACCAGGTCCGCGCCTGGCCCTTGGGGAAGATGGGGCGCGAAGGGCTTGCCGGTGATGTCATGAGGTGGTGTGCAGGCCAGCGCAACCATGTCGCCGATTGCTTCGGCCCCGGGGGTGACTATGGTAAGATGGCGGTAGCTAACACCCGCGGAGAAGAACACCGGAAATTGTCGCAGGCCTTCAGTTAGGGCGTCGACGAGCACGATGGCATCTTCGGTGGCGATGTGTCCGGCGGTGAAATCCTCCATGAGGCCATCGCGAAGCGTGACGAGATTGCAGCGGAAGGCGACTTGGCCGGGGCGAAGATCAAGGCCCTGATTGGCCGCTTCCAGCGGAGCGCGGCCGGAATAGGTGGCCTGCGGGTCGTAGCCGAAGACGGAGAGGTTGCCGACGTCGCTGCCCGGCGCAAGACCGTCGGGGATAGGACAGAACAGGCCGGTGACACCGTTGCGGGCCATCGTATCCATGGCGGGCGTGTTGGCGACTTCCAGCGGTGTGCGGCCGTGGAGCGCGGTCAGTGGGAAATCGGCCATGCCATCGCCCAGCAGTATAAGATGGCGAGTCTTAGCCAAATCGGGTCTCCGAGATAGATCGGGTGCTTCTCAGCTAGTGCGCGAGAAGATAGCATACAGAGGGGTTGAAATCAAGATTGCACGGGATTCCAGGAACACCCGTAAACTATGAATAATAAGAAATTTGACCATTGTGATACCTTGGAGGAACTGGGGTGCTTCGGTCTGCTTGCGCGGGAGGGAATCGAAGTGCCGGGGGCCAGAAGGATTCTGTTGGGCCGGTTCCTGGATTTGATCGGTGAGTGGAACGCGTTTGCGTCGCTGGTTTCGAGAGGCGACCTGGATCATCTTGCGGAATCGCACCTCGCGGACGCGCTGAGTTTGGCGTCGATAGTTCGGGCAGCCTGCGGGGAGGGCGGACGCCTGCTGGACGTTGGCAGTGGGGGCGGCTTCCCGGCGATACCGTTGAAAGTAGTTCTTCCTGATCTGAGACTGACAATGGTGGAGCGCTCGACTAAGAAGGTGGGATTCCTCCGGAAGGCGTTTGGCGCGCTGGGTCTTGGTGATGTCGAGTTGATACAAGGGGGGTTCCCTGGGCAAGTGAGCGGGGAGGGGGTGCGTGCGGTCACGGCGCGGGCGGTGGAGAAGCCGGGGCGGATTCTGCGCGACATGCAGCGTTTCATGCCTGAAGGGAGCGTGTTTCTGTGCCAATCGGGCGATCCGGGGGCCGAGGTGAGTGAAAGGTTCCACGTGGAACGTGTCGAGGATGCGTGGACCGAGGCTGGGCTGCGGCGCGGAGAGTTGTATCTGGTCCGCCGCGTTGCCTGAGGAGTGGCGGCGGGTGGATGTTCCACGTGGAACCCAGCCAGCCCCGATCCTGCTATTCCTGAAGCTCGGCGAGAATGTCGAGGAAGCGGGCAGCTTTGCCCAAGAGGTCCGCGCCTTCGTCCATCTTCAGGGTGAGTCCCAGGCGTTCCTCCTGCCAAGTCAGTTCCACCGCCTTGCCGTAGCGGGCCTTGAGGGCGTCGCGGGCGGATGGGGGCAGCATGTCGGAGGAGTGGAATACAAGATTGAGCGTCTGCTGCCCGGCTGACATCGCCTTAACACCGATATCGGCGGCTAGTGCGCGTAGGCGCATGACGGCGACCAGGCGCTTGACCGGCGCCGGGGGTCGTCCGAAGCGGTCGGTCAGCTCATCCAGCATCTCGTCGGCGGCCTCGACGCTCTGCACGCTCGAGATCCGCTTGTAGAGGGTGATTTTCTGGGCCTCGGAAGGCACATAGGCCTCAGGGATGACGGCGTCGGCGCTGAAGTCGAACGGGGGCAGGATGCGCCGGCGCACGGTTTCGCCCCTGAGTTCACGGACGGCGTCATGTAGCAAGTTGGTGTAGGTCTCGTATCCGACGGCGGCTATATGGCCGTGCTGTTCGCCGCCTAGGATGTTGCCGCAGCCGCGGATCTCGAGGTCGCGCATGGCAATCCGGAAGCCGGCCCCTAGGGTGGAGAACTCCTCGAGGGCCTTGAGGCGCTTCTGGGCCTCCTCGGTGGGAACCCGGTCGCCCGGAATGAGCAAATAGGCAAATGCCCGGTGCTTGTAACGCCCGACTCGTCCCCGGAGCTGGTAGAGTTCGGCGAGCCCGAAATAGTCGGCCCGGTTCATGATGATAGTGTTGGCGTTGGGAATGTCGAGCCCGGAGCCAATGATGGTGGTGCTGACCAAGATGTCGAGTTCGTCTCGGACGAACGCCGTCATGATTTGCGCGAGCTTGCGCTCGGGCATTTGGCCGTGTGCGACGCCAATCCTGGCTTGCGGTAGCAAACGCTGGATGTATTCGGCCACGGAGATGATGGTCTGCACGCGGTTATGGAGGAAGAAGACCTGTCCTTCGCGGGCGATTTCGCGTTCAATGGCCTCCTTGATGAGGGCGTCGTCGAAGGTTTCGATGCATGTATGCACCGGTAGGCGGTCGTTCGGAGCCGTGTTGATAACGCTCATGTCGCGCGAGCCCATAAGCGACAGATGAAGTGTGCGGGGAATGGGTGTGGCCGTCATCGTCAGTACGTCGACGCTGGTGCGCAGGTGCTTGATCTTCTCTTTCTGTGCTACGCCAAACTTCTGCTCTTCGTCGATGATGAGCAGTCCCAGATCCTTGAATTTGATGTCCTTCGAGGTCAGCCGGTGGGTGCCGATGACGATGTCGACCTCGCCCGACTTGAGCCGTTCGATGGTCTGACGCTGCTTGGCCGGGGACTCGAATCGGCTCAGCACGCTCACCGAGACAGGATAGTCGGCCAGGCGCTCGGAGAACGTGGCATAGTGCTGTCGTAGTGGGCACGAGCAGGGCCACCTGCTTGCGGTCCATGACCGCCTTGAACGCCGCCCGTAGGGCGACCTCCGTCTTCCCATAGCCCACATCGCCGCATAGCAGGCGATCCATGGGCCGCGGCGACTCCATGTCGCGTTTGACCTCCTCAATCGCTCTGGCCTGATCCACGGTTTCGTCATATTCGAAGGCGTCTTCGAATTCGCGCTGCCAGACGGTGTCAGGTGAGAACGCATGCCCCTCGTGTGCTTCGCGGGACGCGTAGAGCTTGATCAGCTCCTCCGTCATGTCGTGCAACGCTTTCTTGACCTTCTTCTTCGTGCGCGCCCATGAGGCGCCGCCGAGTCTGTCGATGCGGGGTACCCCGCCGTCGCCGCCGACGTACTTCTGCACCTGGTCGATCTCGCCAGCGGGCACGTAGAGCTTGTCGCCCCCGGCGTAACGGATGCACAGGAAATCGCCACCCTTGCCCGGGAAGCGGCGCAGTCCCTCGTAGCGCCCGATGCCATGGACCACATGGACGATATAATCGCCGCCGCGCAGGTCGCTGAAGGCGGTGATCCCGGCACCGGCCTCGAAGCGTCGCCGCGTGCGCCGGACATAGTGGCGGCCGAAGATCTCGCGCTCGCTGAGCACGGCCAGACGATCGGTTGCGGAGGCGAACCCTCCCTGCAGCCGGCCGACCTCGACCCGGAGGTCGAAGGGGCCGCGGCCAACATTGTGGCCGTGTTCGTCGAGCAGTTCGAAGAGGCGCCTCCGCTCACCGGTATTATTGCAGATAAGTATTACGGTATACTCTTCCCGCTCCCATTCATCGAGCTGACGCCAGAATCCTTCCGGTTCGCCCGTCCAACCCGAAACGGCCCCCATGGGTTCCGTGATCCGCCGTTCACCTTCCACGGCCTCGTGGGCGAGTTGGGCCAGGGATACTTGGGGACAGGTCTTGACCCGGTCTTGAAAAGTGCGCCAGGTGAGGCAATGAGGCTTGCCCGCCATCCGGCGTTCCACGGTTTCGGCCTCCTCCAGCACGTTGAGCGGCTCGTCCATGACGACCAGTGTTTCGTCGGGGAAGTAGTCCGTCAGACACGCCGGCGCCCCGTCCGATGAGGCCAGGCTGGCCAGCATGGCCTTTTCCGAGCGTGGCAGAATGCTGACGCTTTCGACCCTTTCGACACTCCGCTGAGTCTCGGGCTCGAAGCAGCGGATGGACTCGACCTCATCGCCGAAGAACTCGATGCGGTAAGGGAGTTCGCCCGAAATCGCGAAGACATCCAGAATGCCTCCGCGGACACTCATCTCGCCGCGTTGTTCGACCATGAGTTCCCGGCTGTATCCCAGGTCGATGAGTTCCTCGAGTAGTTGTTCAAGGTCGTATTCCTCGCCGGCCGTGATGGTGAGACGGTGGGAGAGGAACTGCTCGCGCTTGACGACGGCCTGAAGTAAGGCACGCACGGAGACCGCCACGTACATCGGCCGCCCGTCACGGTTGGCTTCGGCCAGGCGCATCAGGGTGTCCATGCGCTCGGCGACGATGTCGTCCGACGGCGCCATGATGTCGCCGGGCATCACCTCCCATGCGGGGAACAGTGCGGACGCTTCGGGACCGGCAAAGGTACACAGGTCTTCGTAGACCGCCTCCGCTTCGATGCGTCCTGATGCGACAATCAGCGCGGAGCGCTGCATCGTACGCGCGGTCTGGAACGCGACCGCCGTACGCGCCGAGCCCCACGGGCCCACCACGCCGTGGGAGACGGCGGGGTGGGCGGCCGCGCGCTCGGCGAGGGTCTGGGCGACTCTGAGAATGGGCAGTTCAACCGGCATACGGGGACACCTCATGGCACTGCGCCGGGTGGTCTCGTCGATCACCGGGCACACTCGTACATCACGCTCAACACAGGCCGCGGGGTCTACCGCAGCCGGGCTCAGCGCCATGCACCATAGATCTTTTTAGAGCAGTTTAAGAAATCCTGGATACGCGCCGCTTAGGCCGCGTGCTCCACAAGAAAAAACGACGGGCCGCTTGCCGCGACCCGCCGCTCTGATATGCCGGTGTAGAATTGTCTAGCGCGAGTAGAAACCGATGACGGCTGCCGTGTTGGGCTTGAAAGGGATGTTGTCCAGCGTCGGCGTGGAAACCATCTTGCCCTCAAAGGAGTCGACGGGGCGGTCAAGATACTCAGGGATAGTCGCCGGGGGATTCTCGGCTCCCTCGGCGAGCACGGGCACCTTGCGGCTGCGTTCGTCGACGGTGACTACCATGCCAGGCTTGATCTGGAACGACGGCCGGTCGACCTTCTTGCCGTTGACGAGGAAATGGCCGTGCACGACCAACTGGCGTGCCTGCGGGATCGTGCGGCCGAATCCCATGCGATAGACAATGCAGTCCAATCGGGACTCGAGGAGCATCAGCAGATTGGTGCCCGTCACGCCGCCCATACGCTGGGCTTTGGCGAAGGTCTTGCGCATCTGGCGCTCAAGCAGGCCGTAATGCATACGGATTTTCTGTTTCTCGAGCAGTTGCCCGCCGTATACCGACAGTTTGCGGCGCATGTTTTGACCATGCTGCCCAGGGGGAAACGGCCGCTCCAACGACGGGCATTTGCCACTGCCCCAAATGCACTCACCCAATCGGCGACACAGCTTATGTTTGGCACCCAAGTACTTACTCATAAACGCACATCTTTCCTTTCAAGAAAACCGTTGCGGCTTCTTCCGCACCCCGGTCGCGCCATCTTCACGCGGGTCACACAGAAAGTCGGTCTATCGCGTAGAGCGCAATAGCCTAGCGCATATCGGGCATGCAAGTCAAATCGTTCACGCCATCCGGGCCTGCGTCGTGAAATGGGGTTTGTTGTTTTTCCTTTTCTTTTTGCGCCAGATATTGTAAGGTAGGGCTTACAATATTCGTGGTGCGATGACTTAGGAAGGAGAGGCTTATGAACGCGATTGAGCGGTTGGAGGCACGACGCAAGGATGTCTTGGATGAA
>JAACEL010000346.1 GCA_011682535.1 Nitrospiraceae bacterium
GGGGGGTTTCAAGCTGAGAACCTGGCATTGAGGCATAACTGTGCGTGTATCAGCGGAGCATCAAGAGGCCAAAGGTGCAGCCTGGTGATCGCGCTCTCTGGAGCCTTCTGGCCAGGGCTTGGACTGGATGGAAGGATGCTCTGATCTTACTGCGTACGTTACGTACTACAACGAATCCCGGACGCACCTGTCACTGGATATGGACAGCCCGGCGCCCCGTCCGGTCCAGACGCCCGACCGAGGCGAAGTCATCGCAATACCCCAGGTCGGCGGCCTCCATCATCGATACGAACGTCGCGTTGCCTAGCTGAGATACTGCTTCTCTCTGGCTTGCTCCGTCCCGTTTCGATGGCCGGAAATCGGGCGGCCATGATCATGCCGGCGACATTGCCCCAAATAGGCAGAACGATACGCAATTCTCTGACCACCATCCCCGACTCTGGCACATCTTCATCGTGAAACTCCGCTCAGCCTACGCGATAGATCCGGTCGGACGGATTTTCAGGAAGCACAAGACTCGGAGGGCCTGTATTTCGGCTCTCGATAGGTGGTAACGTTGGGAGAATAAATCGGAGGTGGCAAGGGATGAAACAACCTGAGCGATGGCCAGGTTCGGCTCCGCACAAGGAGATGCCGGTCGATGCAGCTGGTCGACTGTTGCGCGGCCGCGCGCTTCTATGGGGCTTGTGTTTTGTTACGGGCGCCTTGCTTGTAGCAGCGTATTGCTTTCTGAGGCCTGTGGTGGATTTTTCGCAGAACGTCCGATATATGCCGCAGACTTTGGTGTGTTTGGATGAACCTGACGAGTCGGCCCCCATCTTGTCACAAGAAATCGAAGGCGAGACTCTGCGGTTTGCTATCGCGCCCGTGATATCGCCGGAGCGATCGCTGAATCTCTATGAGGATCTCGTCGCGTATCTGGCGAAGCACCTCGGCAGAAAGCCCGTATCGCTTTATCGCGGGAGCTACGCAGAGACGAACGATTTGGTTCGCTACGAGCGATGCGACATCGCCTTTGTATGCACCAATGCATTTGTCCGCGGAGAAAAAGAATTCGGCATGGAGCTCTTGGTCGTTCCCGAGATAGATGGCGCGAAGTGTTACTACTCGTACATCATCGTTCCAGAATCCAGCCGCGCCCAGTCTCTGCTGGACCTTCGCGACAAGGAGTTTGCATCGGCAGATCTGATGTCGACTACAGGCTGGCTTTTCCCGGCAATGTGGCTCATCGAGCAGGGTGAGAATCCGGCCGTTTTTTTCGCTAATCATGTCATCACGGGAAGTCATGACGGCTCGATAGCGGCGGTTGCAGAGAACCTTGTGGACGGGGCGGCCGTGGACAGCATTGTCTACCATCAAATGATTACGGACCATCCCGAGCTTTCGAGTCGGACTCGGGTACTCCTGAAGTCGATGTCTTTCGGGATGCCCCCTGTGGTCGTTCCTCCGGGTATTGATGTACAACTTCGCGAGGATCTTCAATACCTCTTGTTGACCATGCATGAAAACGCGGAAGGCCGGACTGCGCTCGAACGTGTCGGGATCGATCGCTTCGTTATGCCGAATCCGGAAGATTATGAGAGTGTGCGAGCTGTCGTGAAGGTGGTGGAGGCCGTCCTATGACCGTGGCTGAAAGGCAGGAGCGAACCGCCGCCCGAATCGTTCGGTCGATGCTCTCGGCGCCGATCCTCCTCAAGATTCTCGGTGTTGGGTTCGTCGTAGCGGTAGCCTTCGGCGGTACGACCTTCCTGCTATTCAATCATGTGGCCAAGCGCATCCATCTCCAGGTGATAGAGGGGCGTGCCCGTAGTGAGGCTACTGGCTTGGCGGAGAGTCTCGAGCGCCCCCTCATAACGGGGGACCTGGTGACGATAAACCGGAAGCTTAAGAGGGCGACCGGGATGCGGCAAGACATTCGTTACATCATCGTCCGAGATGCCCGAGGCAAAGTAGTAGCGCACACCTTTGATCATGCCGTGCCTGACGACTTGCTGAACCTTCCATCGGCGCCTGGAACGGCCCCCGGCTCGGTTCGTCTACTGGGCAGTGAAGGGGGGCGCGTCTTCGATGTTCAAACTCTTATCTTGAAGGGAAAGGCCGGTACCGTCCAACTGGGCTTGTCGGACCGCGTGTTGGTCCTTCAGAACAGGATGCTCAAGCGCCTAATCCTCGGCGTTCTGGCCCTCAGTGGCGCTCTGGGAGCGGGCACGGCTGCGGCCTTGGCCTATCTTATCACACACCCTCTCGACGAACTCAGGAATGCCGCATCGCGAATCCGCCAAGGAGACTACAGTGCCCGGGTACCGGTGCTCTCAGACGATGAGATCGGCAGCCTGGCGGGGACATTCAATCACATGGCGAAGAGTCTTGAGGAGCGCGGCCGCCAAATAGAACAGAAGGAGAGGGCGCGGTTGTCGCTCTTGCGGAAACTTGTCGAAGTACAAGAAGATGAGCGAAAACGCCTTGCCCGGGAACTGCACGACCAGGTGGGGCAGTCCCTCTCGCGAGTATTGCTGACTTTTCAGTGCGCCAGGCGGGACTGCGAATGCTCCGACCAACAGTGCCTTGATCTCGAGGGGCTCTTGGGGAAACTCATAGACGAGATTCGCCGAATGGCTTGGCATGTTCGCCCTGCCGTGCTTGACGATTATGGGTTGGGATCTGCCTTGGAGCGGTATCTGAAGGAGACGTCGAAGCGCGCTGGTATTCCCATACGATTTGAATGCAGTCTTCCCGACAATTCGCAACGGCTGCCCAGGGCGGTGGAAGTCGCCCTGTACAGGATCGCCCAAGAGGCACTGACCAATGTCGTCCGGCATGCACAGGCCACTGCCGCCAACGTGGTCCTATTGGCCAAGAAGGGCGTCGTTACGCTCGTTGTGGGAGACAACGGCGTGGGATTCGAGCCACCTGAGGTAATGGGGCTTGACGGAGTATCCCTGGGGTTGCTTGGAATGAGGGAACGGGCATTCCTGTTCGGAGGTGAACTTGAAATCGAGTCGGTACACGGCAGTGGTACCGAGGTCCTTGTGAATATTCCGTTGGAGAATGAGAACGATGCCCATCCACCTCTTGATTGTTGACGACCACCCCGTGTTCAGGTGTGGTCTGCGCGCATTAGTGGAAAAGGAAGAAGACTTCGAAGTTGCAGGGGAAGCGAATTCGGGAGAGGAGGCCTTGGACCTGTTGGCGCGTACATGCGTGGACGTTCTCATCCTGGACATCAGCATGCCGGGGCTCCCATCTCCTCAGCTAGTGGAGCAGGTTCTTGATCAACATCCCACGGTGAAGATCGTCGTGTTGAGCATGCACGACGACGAGCATTACGTCCGTGAGTTTCTTGGCTTGGGTGCGAAAGGCTACGTGCTGAAGAGATCCACTGGGACGGACCTGATACAAGCGCTTCGAGCCGTATGCCGTGGAGGAACCTACATCGACCCCGAACTGACGGATGCCATCCTGCCCGCTTACACAGGTAGGCCTTCCACCAAAAAATCCTCGAAGCAATTGGAATTGTTATCGGAACGCGAACTGGAGGTGTGTCGGCTGCTCGCCCTGGGCTATTCGCATACAAAGATCGGCAATCGGCTGTCTATTTCACCACGCACAGTGCAGAGCCACCGAACGCACATCTTTGATAAGCTCGGCCTCGAAGATCGGGCCGATCTCGTGCGTTTCGCCATGCGCAACAATCTCCTCCTTTAATCGCCCTGAGCGCATCAGGCCATCGATCTTGCGCTTTTTCGCCTATAGGGCGAATCGATCTTACGCGTTTCTGCGCATTCTCGATCTTGATACTCCGCGTTTATCGCCGATTTCCTCCGCCCCCGCTTTGGTTACACTAAACACCGACGTGAGCACGGAATCAGATGCCCCGCGCGACTGCCGTTCAGGCAAGCATGAACAGGGGGAGCGTTGGGCGCCGAAGGGCTTGGTCCCTCGCCGTATCTACACGGCCGCCGAGAAGCGTTTGCGCCCCCTCATCGGCGGTGGCGTAGACCAGCCTTTGGCTTGTCATGAACTGAACATCGGCAGCGACGGAGAGGTAGCGCAAGCGACGCAACCCGATGTCCAACAACTGCAGGCCTTGCAGAGTGGAGGAGTGTCATGAGATGGCCCGTTGACACCGGTCACGAGGCGGTTGCCCTTCTGGCTAAACAGAAGGGGACTTCCGCGGGACAAAGAGCCGTGAGGTCTTATTGTGCCTATCTTTTGCTCGGGGCGGTGCTGACGATGAGCGCCGGGTGCCCCTTTATTTGGCCCATCGCGGTGACGGTGACACCGTGCGCTGGGACCATTCAGGTTGGAGAGACGCTCCCGTTTTCGGCCGCCAGGACCGGCATCGGCGCAACCACCTTTGAGTGGAGTTCCAGCGACCCCTCCGTGGCGACGGTGGACGCGAACGGCGTCGTGACCGGCGTGGCGGTCGGTGTCGCGACTATTACCGCCACCGGGACGAATTGCGGCGCGAGCGACAGCGCGCAGGTTACTGTACGAGAGCAAACCGCCGCCCATGTTACGGTGACGCCTGAAACCGCGAATGTGGACGTAGGACAGACCACCCCGCTTTCCGCTGTCTCCACGGACCCCTTGGATGGGTTTACTTGGTTTTCGAGCAACGAGACGATAGCGACGGTGGACGCAAACGGGGTCGTGACAGGCGTTGCGCCAGGACCGGTTACCATCATGGCCACCGGGACAAGCAGCGGTCTCAGCGATCACGCGGTGGTAACAGTGGACCGCGCGGCTTTTGCTGGAACCCCGGTGCCAGAGCGGTTTAAGCATCTCAACCTCTTACTGATGCCGTTTCACGACGCGAGTGACGGACAAGAGACCTACTGCACCGATTGCCACGGAGACCGGAAAGCGGAGCAGGCGGCCTTCAGCGACTTCGCGGCTTTCCACAGCGTGATGCAAGGCCGTTTTGCGGACGGAGACACCGGCTGCCTCCGTTGCCACATCAAAGGAACCGATGTGGTGTACAACACGACAAGCCGGCTTCGCCAGGATACATTTGATCGGGCTTGGTGCGCCTCGCCCGCGTGTCACGGTTCAAGCGGGCCTCTCCCGTTCTACATGGCGGACCAGAAATAACAGAGGTCCCGGCTTCCGGGCTTAAGGAGATAAGAGATGGGAAAACGTAGCGACCGTCAAACGCTGGATCGGAAGCGTCCCGCCCGTTGGATGGAATCGGGCATTACGAGGCGAAGCTTTATTCGAACGGCTGGCATATTGGTGGGGAGCGCGGTCGGCGGCGGGACCTTCTTCGTTGAAAACAAGGCTCATGCGGAGAACTTCGGGAATCCCGTGCTCGTGGAGACAGCAGACGGGGTCGAGATCAAATACAGTGTGTGCCTCGCCTGTCATAGCGCATGCGGCATACGCTGCAAGGTCGTCGACGGTGTGTTGGTGAAGATCGACGGGAACCCTTACCATCCCAACACCATGGAATCCCACCTACCTTATGACACGGACCCCGAGGTCGCGAAACTAACCCCGGGACGCGTCTGCGCCAAGGGCGGATCGGGTATCCAAGTAGTCTATGATCCGCATCGGCTCAAGGAGCCGCTCAAGCGAGTGGGCCCCCGTGGCGGGGGCCAGTGGGAGACCATCAGTTGGGATCAGGCCTTTTCGGAGATCGGGGCCAGACTGAAT
>JAACEL010000057.1 GCA_011682535.1 Nitrospiraceae bacterium
CAATCGATAGCGACAGGGCAACCAGCAAGATGGATCTCAATCGGAGCCCGGGAACGGAGATTCTGTCGGACATAACGCAACACTACCTTTCTTCAACGTACCCGCCTTGCGAACGGCGGAGCAACCCAACCCGGTCTCGGGATCTTCCAAGACCGGACAACCTAATCTACCACGCATGTCGGGGCTAAGTGAAGGCAAGCGGAGACTCCAAATCGCCGGATAACTTCGCCGTGGCGCGCGGAGCAAGGAGCGAGCTTGCGAGCGACGCGGCAATCTCATCGCTCCCACGGCTCTGGCCCATTCGCATGGACAGGCAAAACCGTGGACGGCACAAGATCTCTCCCTTCGGTCGAGATGACAGGGTTGGGGCCGAGATGATGAAGTTGGCGACGCACACCGGTGCTGCTTCACGACTCCACTTGTCATCCCGAGGGCAGCGAGAGATCTCACGGCCACCCATCCCCCTGCCTCCGCGGGTGGCATCGACTTCCCCCACGCGCCGCGCAGCGGTCAGGCCTGTGCCAGCGCCTGCTGCATCCAGCCCAGGGCTTGGCGGGCGCGGGGGGAGGCAGTGTGATAGCGTCTGAAGTGCTCGTGCCCGGCCCGTGCAATCGTTTCGACCTCGGCGGGGTGGGCGAGGTAGTAGGCCAGTTTCTGTTCGAGGTCGGGGAGGTCGTCGAAAAAAACGGCCGATTCGCCGTCAACGAAGTTGTAAGGAATGTGGATGGGCATGCGCTCGGCCAGCAGCATGCAGCCGTGGGCGGGCAGTTCCCAGTAGCGAACGGTGTCGTATCCAAACCCGAAAATGTTGAGCCCGATCTGGGCGTCGAGGAGCCGTTGCGCATATTCTTCCGGCGTAAACTCCCCTTGAAGCGGATATCCGAGCAGCGATTCGAGGCGTTCGAGGTAGAGCCGCCGCAGGCCGAACTTGCGGTGCCCGGCCCAGAACAGGTCGGTGTGGCGCGGACCCCCGATGTCGTCCGGGGTGCGCCGCTCAGCGTAGGCGAAGGGCAGCGGGAAGGCGTCGGGACCGTAATCCACGCCCACCAGCATCTCGCGTTTGAAGTACCCCGCGAATGTGGGATTGCCCAGATGCATGGCCAGTTCGGGGCGGGTATCGTGGGCGTCGTCGAGCGCGTCGACAACGAATAGGGGGATGCCGCTCGCGGCGTCGAGGATGCGTTTCGCCGTGTCGGCGCCGATACTGAGTTCGAGATCGCCGAACAGGACAATGTCGAACGCCCCGTGCTTCAGGCGGTCGATAACCTGCTCAACGGAAAGGTTCTCACCGCCCCAGTCGCAAGCGCAGGGGTAATTGCCCAGCCAGTCGGGTTTCTCTCCGTGCAGGAAGGGCTTCCAGGGGAAGTCCGTCACGCGGTCGTCGCCCAATTCGGCGCAAAGACCGTCGTAGAGGATGTCGATGCCGTAGTGGGTGCGCGGATTCAGGATGTACAGGATGCGGGGTGGCACTTCGGGCCGCACCCATTCGGGCGGGGCCAGGCTGGAGGGGAGCGGGGCGTTCGCCGCGTCGTAGCCCCCCAACTGGTCACGCGTCGCCATGTCGGGCGCCACGTGGCTGATGCTGCGCAACAGGCGGAGGGCCATGTCGTCGTTGCCGATCTTGTGCCAGAACTCGGCCTGCACTTGATAGAAGAAGTGGTTCAACGGTTCGCACGCCAGCGCCTGGTAGAACAATTGTTGCGAAAGCACGAACCGGGGAATGGTGTCCTCGTCGATTCCGGGCGGTCCCATGGTTAGCAGGCACACCATCATGTCGCCCGACACCGTCGCGCGGACGTGCTCATTCTCGTGATAAGCCTTGGGGATATTCGAGAGAACATCGTAGGCCCACTCGGGGCGTCCCGCATTGAGGAACCCGCGCGCGTGTACGATGGGGTTGTAGGTAGGGCGTACTCCGAGGATCAGATGGTCCGTGGCGATCAGGTCGTTACACGCTTCATCGGTGGGTGCGGAGAAGACACGGCCCCCGAGGACAATGATCCCATCCTGGTTGGCGCAGGCATTCTTGTATTGCTCGTCCCACGCGGACACATTCCAGTAGACTCCCAGCCCGGCCTGCGCGATGCGCTGTCCGAGATCCTCGGGATCCGAACCCACCGCCGGAGCGCTCCAATGGCGGCGATTGGGCACCACAAACATGGCGTATCCGTCGTCGCACAAGTACGGCACAAGCCGCTCGGCGATCGCGCCCAGGCGGTCCAGGTAGTCGACCGGGCGCGTGAAGACGATCACGTCGAAGTAGCCTGGCTCGAAACAAAGACCCTCACAGTCGTACGACGTTTCGACGACGGAGTCGCAGATCGTGCGAACGGCATCGGCAACGGGTGATTCGAACGAAAGGGCGTGTACCTCGGGGATTCCCCGGCGTTTGAGCAGCAACGCGAGTTCCCCCCGCCCGCAACCGGCCAACAACACGCGCTGCGCGAACGGCGGAATGCGCTGCACGAGGTCCACGCGCTCGCCCAAGTAGGTCTCTTCGCCTGATGCCGTCACGATGCGCCGCCCGCCCTCGTCTCGCGTGTCAGTTCGTCGACCCAACCCAACACCTGATGCGCCCGCGCCGAACCCGTGTGATAGCGGCGGAGGTGCGCGTGACCCGCCCGCGCAATCGCCAGCGTCTCATCGGCGTGCTCGCAGTAGTAGGCAGCCTTCGCTTCCAAATCCGCGACATCGTCGAAGAACACGGCCGACTCGCCGTCCTTGAAGTCGTAAGGCAGGCGAATCGGGACGCGCTCGGAGATTAGCATACAGCCATTGGCCGGCAATTCCCAGTAGCGCACCGTGTCGAACCCCGCGCCGAAGGCGCTGAGTCCGGCGCGATAGCGCCGCATGACACGCACGTACTCATCCTGCTCATACGAACGGTCAAACCGGCAGCCCAGTTGGGCTTCAATACGGCTCAGGTAGAGTTCCCGCTGGCCACACCAGCGCTGACCCGCCCAGAACAGGAAATCCGGACGAAGCTCCGGGGGGGCGTCCAGCACGAGGCGATCGGGATAGGCGAACGGGAATGGGATAACGCGCGGGCCGTAGTCAACGCTTGCCAGCATCTCGCGCTTGAAGTAACCCGCGGCCTCACGCAGTCCCAGATAGTGCCGCGTGGCCTGGAAGCCGCTCGAGCACTCGTCCTGCGCGTCCAGCAGGAACAGCGGTGTGCCGCCTGCCGCCATGGCAAGCCGGCGAGCCGTATCCTGGGGAAGCCGCCGGTCAACGTCGCCCCACAACACCAGGTCGAAACAGCCCTCACCGAGGAGTGCGAGCACACGATCCAGCGGCAACGGCTCGCCTTGGCGCGTGAGCGCGCATGGATAGCGGTCTTCATTGGGAAGCGGAGCGCCGTGCAGCATGGGTTTCCAGGGGAAGTCGACGACGCACTCATCTCCCAGCACCTCGCACAGTCCGTCATAGAGCACATCGAGCCCAAAGTGCGAATCGGGTTGGGTGACGAACAGGACGCGCGGAAAGCGCTCGCCCGGCGTCCATTCGGGCGGTGTCATCTCGCCGAAGTCCGGTGATGCCGGATAGGTGTCGATCGCGCGGGCCACTTCCGCGCCCGGGGCAATATGCTGCACGTTGGCCAGCGTTCGGCGGGCCATGCCCGGATCGCCGATGCGCTGCCAGAACTCGGCCTGCCGCAAGTACACGTCCGTCCATTCCGGTTCGAATTCCGTCACCTGGTAGAACGCCATCAACGCCGCATTGAACAACAGCAAACGCCGCATTGGGTCATCGGCGATGTCCATATCGAGCAGGCAGGCGTGTTTCTCTGCCGTCAGCGCAACCCGCCGGGGAACGGTCCCCATTCGTGCTTCGCCGCACGATGACGCAAGCTGATACCCCCAGTCGGCATGGCCGCTCTCCCGGCACGCCGCCACATGTTCGAGCGAATCGTATTTTTCACGAACGGCAACACAGATTAGCGCGTCCATCCCGTCTTCATCGACACAGGGCCAAGCGTCATGGACACGCAGAGCGGCGGCGCCCAGAGCGGTCACGAGCGCGTCGATTTCCCCCGCCAACGCGCGCACGCGCGCCAACAGCCAGCCGTGGCGGGCCAACGCGATGGCACAATCCGCGAGTGAGACGGGCGAATTGCACACGACGACACAATCGAACGTACCAAAGCCCTCGGCAGCATGTGCTTCGGCCTCGTATACCCTCGTGCCGGGACGGGCGGTCAGGAGTCCAGGCAACGCGCCGTGGCCAGCGCCGCACAGCAGTATGCGCCGCACGAACAGGGGTAGTTGATGGGCCACCTGCTGGGCATACGGCAAGACGGGACCAGACAACCCACCCGTGTCATGTGATGCCGGCATTGCGTTTCTCTCTCAACTCCCCAGCCGCCAGGAAATCGCCTAGAGGGCCAGGCGATACACAGCAACGTCGTGATACCCGCCATGCAGATAGAGTGCTTCGCGCATGTCGCCCACGTGCTCGAAACCAACGGCTTCGAGGAACGCACGCAGGCCGCTCTCATGCGGAGCAGCCGAAACCGTCAAGCGGCTCACGGCCTGCTGTGCTCCGGCCTCTTCGATGATCGCGCGGAATCCCTTGCGCACGCTTTCAGAGGCGTAGTCGGCCTCCGAATGAAGGTAAATCCACCCCTGCGCCGCGCCCGGAAGCGGTTCGGGCCGGATCTTGAACAGACCAAAGGGCTCGCCGTTCCGGCGGATAAGCATCAGTTCTTGCTCAGTACCGCGCGGATGCAGCGCGTCCATTTCCCGATCGTAGGTGGTCGCCAGGAAGACACCGCCTTCATTGAACAGGAAGTAGGCCGACTCGTTCCAGTTCTCCCACTGGGCCAGCATCGGCGCGTCGCTCTCCTCGACCGGGCGCACAGCGATGCTCATGCGCAACGCGGCGCGCGCCAGGGTGAAGAGCGACGCCTTGCCTTTGCGGCCGAGGCTGTTGTAGATCCGCTCGAATTGCACCGCGGCCGAAGACAGCAACTGGAACGCGGACACGATAGACTCGAGCCAGGCCCGCTGGCCGTCGCACCAGGGCTCATGAGGCGTGCGGTGGGAACCGCTCAACGCGTAGTGGACCGCCGCCGTGCCGCCGCCGCACAGATTGCGCACCCAGCAGTGGATGCAGGCGGGCGTCGTAAGTGAACCCACGTCTTCGTAACGCGACAACGCCCCCTCGTCGAGCGCCGCATCACCCACCGACCCGAGGCGGAACGCCTCCACGCCGATCAAGCGGCGGCAGGGGTAAACGCCGCCATCGCTGTCGACGGCAAGCTCATTGGTGCCGGTGGGGTCGGTTCGCCGCGAGGGCTTGCCGTTGTAGATCCGCCAGAACTGCGTCGCGATCGGGTCGAGACGGAAGTACTGGTGCTTCAGCAGCCGTTGCGCGTAGTACACGGCCGACTCGCTCAACGCCCGCACCATGGCGGCCGGGTCGAGGCCGGGGTTGGCCACGTAGGCGCCATCAACGTCGAGTTCGATCGTGCCGAAACCGGCGCTGTCCAGGGCCTCCACCACGCCGCCGAACCCCGGATGCCCCGGCCGCACGATGATGCGCCCCGAGACGTCCTCGGCGTCCGTGGCGAACATCTTGGACAAGCGCGGCAAAGACCCCTCGACGGCCCGCGCGAAGGCGCGGACATGCGTGGACACATCCTCCGCTCCCGTCAACACCAGTTGCGCGGAAACGGTGTGCCCATCCAGCGCGGCCGGGCACTTGGAGAGCGCCACGCCATCGACGCGGACGATTACCGTGAGTTTCTTGCCGGCCAGGGCCGCCGACCGAAGCGCATGGACCGCCAATTCGGCGGCCGCATCGGGCTGGGGAAGCCCGCCCGCCGCCACAAGCTCGAGTTCCAGATCCTTCTGTTGTCCCGAGCGCGCAAACAACAGTGCGATGGCGCCGTGGGCCAGGCTGCGTGCGTCGCTCCCCTCCGCCGCCGGCTCCCCGCCGCCGAACCAACGCTTGCGCGCACGCGCCGGGGCTCCCTCCTGAATCACGAGCGACAGGCGCTTGAGGCCCCGTTCGACGTCATAGACCTTGAGCATTTCTTCCTGCTTCGGTGGCGGCAGGATCGACTTGGTGGCCCGAAGCCACTCCAACTCGCCAATGACCTCGGAGAGTTCCTTGGGGTCGTGCCGTTCGCCGAGCAGGTGGTAGATACGGTTGGAGGTTTCATGGGGATAGTGGTCGAGCAGATCCCACGAGATGGCGTCGCACTCGAAACAGAAGCACGTCTCCGGGTCGATGGCGAATCGTTTGCCATCGTACTCGAAGCGGTGCAGCAGTTCGCGCGGCATTAGTAGGCTCCCAACGTGCCCTTCGTCCGGCTATGGTCTTCCATGAACCGGAAACAGGTGATACCCAGCAGCGTCCAGACCACGCAACTGATCAGCAGGAACGGAAACGACGGGTGCAGAAACACGGAGCGAATCACCGGTTGGCCCGCGGCGTCGAGAAGCGGTTTTCCCGCCTCCATCACTTGTTGTCCCTGAACCAGCACATACTTGAGCAGGATGGCCGCGTCGGTGATCGGCAGGGCGTGGGCCAGCCAGCGCGCCACCACCGGCCACGAACTGATCTCGTCGGTGGCCAGGATGGCCAAACCGAACAACGACAGCCGCACCAGTACGGCCAACTGTCCCGTTTGTTTGAAAACCAGCACGAGGCCGCCCACCATGAACCCGAACCCAATCAGGTTGGTGAAGGTGAGCGCGAACAGCACCAACACGGGTATCGGATCGAAGTGCAGGGTACCTCCCACCGTCTTGGCGATGAGCCACACCATGAAGGCCGACGTAAAGATGGACGAAAAGGAAGCCACGGCGGCGCGGGCCAGGAAATTCGACACCAGGCCGTGGGGGCTCATGCACAACTGCTCGAGTTGGCCGTTCTGGGCCATTCCCTGCAACCCCATGGTGAACATGCCGACAATGCCGAAGGCGAACATGCCGATAATGAACCCGAGCGCCCAACTCGTCGCCCGCTCGGGATCGGTGATCCGTTGCGCCATGCCCTCTACCGCGCCGCCACCGCGCATGAACCCCATGATGAGCATCAGCAGCATACTGTAACCGATGACCATCCCGATGACGGTGCGGAACCAGTAGCGCCGCATGATGATGAAGTTACGCACCAACTCGGCCTTCATAACCAGCAAAAAACCCATAGTCGTCTATCCTATCTTCACTCGTGGTGTGTCTCAAAATTGAAGGCCATTATCCTGCCCGCTTCACTTCGCAGTGCGATGCGGGTGCCACCCCCAAACTCGTTGGCTCTTTTTTGCTTTTGCAGAGCATCTGGCGCCCGTCCAGGTATCTGAGCATGCATCCCGGGTGCCACCCCCAAACTACGTTTGGGGGTGTAGGATCCAGGCTGACGTGTCCGCGTCGCAGCACTGTCGGCATGTCCATCATACAAAAACTCCCACATCAAGCGGACGTGAACCGCCCATTACACACCCCCAAACAAGTTTGGGGGTGGCACCCGTGGCTAGAGGTCAGTCAGGGCCGTTGGTGCGCCATC
The DNA here is from genome assembly GCA_011682535.1 of Nitrospiraceae bacterium. Classification (GTDB taxonomy): domain Bacteria; phylum Hydrogenedentota; class Hydrogenedentia; order Hydrogenedentales; family SLHB01; genus JAACEL01. The sequence goes on from JAACEL010000057.1 coordinate 7,513, forward strand.
GCGACCTCGCCCGGCGTCCCTTCAGGATAATGGTCCATTTACATGATTCATACCACTAGTCCGTCGTAGTCAGGTTCAGGAACACGTCCTCGAGCGTCTGCTGGCGTTGCGCCATGGAATGCAGCAACAATCCCTGCGCGCCCAGCGCGTCCACGGTCGCGTACAGCGCGGCCGAACGGACCTCCGCCTCCGGCTCGACGGTGACGCGCAGCAGCGGCGCGCCGTCGTCGTCGTCCATGGCCGCCTCGCGAACCCCCGGAATCGTTTCCAGAGGCTCCACCATCGCCCGCCGGTCGAGGTGGAACTCGAAGACCTGGTCGGAGAACAACTCCAACAGTTCCTCGGTGGGCTTGCACGCCACCAACTCGCCCTTGTTGATAATGCCGATGCGGTCGCACAACTCCTGCGCCACATGCATGTCGTGCGTCGTCACAAGCACCGATTTGCCGTGCTCGCGCGTCATCTCGGTGACCTTGTCCTTGATGTTGCGGCTGCTCTGGACGTCCAGTCCCGTCGTGGGTTCGTCGAGCAACACGACCGTCGGGTCGGCGATCAGCGCAATGCAGATGGCCAGCTTCTGTTTCTGCCCGCGGGACAGGCGCCGCACCTGGATGTTGGTTTTTTCTTTGAGACCGATGAAGTCCAGCAACTCGTGGGCGCGTTTGCGGAGGGTGCGTCCCTTGACGTTCTTGAGATTCCCGTAATACGTCAGGTTCTCGAGCGGGGTCAGCGGCCAGATACTCGTACGGGTGCCCTCGAGCACCACGCCCACGCGTTCCAACACATCGAGCCGCTTCTTGTCGACGTCGAGACCGTCAACGTACACCGTCCCCGAATCGGGCCGAACCAGCCCGGAGACCATTTTCACCGTCGTCGTCTTGCCCGCGCCGTTAGGCCCCAACAGACCGAAGATCTCGCCGGGTCGAATGTTGAAGGCAATGTTATGCGCCGCCTGGCATGCCTTGACGCGGTAAAAGTGCCGCTTACCGGTGTCTTCATCGCGCTGCAACACATGGCGCGTGAAGAACGTCTTGTTCACATGGTCGATTTCTACGAGATACTCACTGCTCATAGGCTCTCCGAAATACGTTGCCGAGACGCGGTCAGGGGCGCCCGGTCAGCCGCGGCCACGCCGCGGCCCCCGGCCGCATGCTCGAACGCCACGGTGTACATGCCGCACGCCGGCGCCACGAGCATGGCCAACACCCGATCGCCGCGCAAATACTCCTCTTCGTGCTGGGCGGCTTCTTCGCTCCCGGCCTTTTCGATACGCACCAAGAACTCGAGAAACGCGATTTCGACGTTGCGCACCGCATGGACGACGATCACGAGAATCAGGCTGCCCGTCCAGTAATACAGGAACCCGAGCAGCAACGCAAAACCGACGAACTCGACGGACTGCGACAGGCCGTTCCTGAAAAAGTGCTCATGGATGAGGGCAAAGCACAGGGCCACCGCCACAATCGACACCATCGGCATACCGGTGTACTTGATCAAGAGTGGCTGCGCGCCCACGCGGTAGATGACCTCTTCGCCCACGCCCACACTGATGAAACGTGAGAGTACGCGGGGGTTCTCGATGATGTACTCCCAGATCGACCCGAAATCGACGAAATGCGTTGCGGCGTCCCTGAGCGAACGGTGTGTTACCAGCAGGCTGACGCCAAAGATGAGGTGACCCGCGGCCAAGCCGATCCCGATATGGACCGGCGATACGAGTTGACGCGAGAACACCCCCTCCCGAATCCCGTAGTAACAGGCCAACGCGAACAGCACGCTCTGGAGGAACACGCCCGCCACCTGCCGCGGCCGGGCTTTGGGCCGCCTCGAAAACACCACCAGCGCCAACGGCATGAGGGGGATGAACAGGGCGACGTTCTCGATGGCATCCACGGCGCGCGTTCGCGAACCACGATTCACCACGAGCGAGTACACGAAGTACACCGCGACGAGCCCCAGGAATACGGCGGCCAGCAAGGTCACTGGCCGCTCTCCGCTTGCCTGGCCTCCAGGGCTTTGGCCTGCTCCTCGATCATGGATTCCATCAGGCCCTCGACGAAACGGGGATGTTTGCGGCACTCGGCCTCGTACTCGCTTCGCAACAGGCCGTAGCCGTACATGTCGTAGAGTTGTCCGTCGCGCGCCACATGCTCGCGCAACACCAGCTCGCGCACCGCCGCCGCCTTCTCCAGGACTTGCCAGGAGGCTTCGTTGAACGAGTAGATGTAGGCGGTGATCCGGTGCAGGTTGAGTTCGTGGAAGCAGTACTCCATGGCGCAATAGAACGCCACCGCCGAGGCCAGATGGCCGCGGAGTTTCTCGTGACCGACGAACATGTCGAGACAACACGCGCGGTTGCGCCAACTGATGTTCTGCAGCGACAGCAGCCCCACGGGACCGTAGTCGACGGAGTCGATCACGAGGTAGAGTCCACCGGGGATCGCCTGCACGGCCGACCGGCCCAGCATCGACACGATGCGCTCGCGGATCTGTTTGGGCGAACGCGCCGGATCTCCGTAGAGAAACCGGACGAAATCCGGGTCTTCCATCCACGCGACGACCGTGTCGAGGTCGTCGCGCTCGGCCCGGCGGATAAAGACGCTCGTCTTTACTGGCATGGCGCCTCCCGGCGTGGTTGTGGTGCGTCCGCGGCTTTCGGCGACGCGTAGGGCGTACTCTTGGCGAACAGGCTCAACGCCTCCAGATCGTGCCACCGTCCCCCCGCGTAGATCACCTCGCGCTGCACGCCATCGGACGTGAAACCATGGCGCAGCAAATATGCACGGACAGTGGCCTCTTCGTCCAGGGCGTGCGCGGCAATCTTGTTGAGGCCCATCTCCACGAAAGCCCGCCGGCTGAGGAACTCGAACACCTCGTCCGCCAGCGGGGTGTCATAGTCCTCCTCGTCGATGAGCACCATCACGAACTCCGTGTACGAGACCTCCTGATTGACGCCGCGTAGCGAGCAGAAGCCCCGCACACGTCCCTCGCGGTCTTCAATCGTGTACAGCAGCGACTGGCCGACTTCCTGCCGGCCGAGCGTCTGGCGTAGCTCGTCCACGGTGGGGGTCAGCAGTTCGCGGCGCTGGTCCAGCAGACACGAACGGGGCAACGGCACGTCGTAGGCCGCCTTGAGCGCCGTCGCGTCGTCCATCTCGGCCGTCCGAATGACGGCGCATTCGCCCGTAATCATTTCTCTACTTTCCACGGCCTTCTGGGGTCTCGCGCAAAGGCGCAAAGAACGCAAAGAAGAACTTGTGTATGGCGTGCTCGTGATCGCCCAGAGCCTGTGTCAAGACGTTTCTGTAGAAGTCGTACGCCCCGGATATTCCCTCGTTCCCGAAGTTGAACTTGGGAACGCCATTGTCCGTGAAGCCGTGCTTCACGAGGAACGACAGACTTGGCAATGAAACAAACACCGTGTTGCACTCGGTTGTTGAATCCAGGGATTCTCAATCGAGCGTTCACATGCATATATTCTTGTGACGAGCCAAAAAAGAAAAGCCGGGACCGCAATAAGGTAAGCCCCGGCGCAAGCACGTTTTCAATGGTCTACAGACTGAGTTCGTTTTTCTTCTGGTAGACGTAGTCGGTCCAAGCCCGATAGATGGCGTTCATGAAGTCAGACTTCGCGTCGGCCAACCCCGGATCCGTCTCCGAACCACATCGCGACGAGGGCTCAATCGTCAGCCTCTTGGCAACCGACAGTCTTTGCAGGTGTTTCATTGTAGACCTCCGAAATTCGATCCGGCTAGTTGGCTGGTAACTCCCCCGCGAGCACCGCGAGGATGCCCCCCACTACGACTGCACGGGCTCCTTCGCTTGAAGGATCGGCTTGAAAGCGTTCAGGAGGGCCGTGATGAACGTAATCTTCGTATCAACAGGGATATCCGCGGCACGAGCCGGCGTTCGACTTACAGTTCTAACATGCTTCATATGGTCTGAACCTCTTCTCCGGTTTGGTTGCCGCCACCGTGGCCGAGTATATCACCCGGTATGGACGTTGTCAACCGGTCGGCAACGTCTTCCAACCCACAGTGCCGCATGTTGTAACACGTCTCGTGCCACGATGCTAGGCGGCTTCGCAACCATGACTCGTAGGACATTACTGCCCGCCGTGCCATTCGTTACGCCGCCCCCGCGCGGGCCTGCATGGACCCGCAGGCCCGCCCAGGAAACCATCGCGGCATCATTCGGCTGACCAACACAGAAGACGCTGCACGAACCCTCAGCCGCCCAAGCCGGTGCGCCAGACCTACTGGGCTTCGCCTTCGCCATTCTTCGAGTCCAGCAGCGGCTGGATGAACGGCAAGAGAACCTGCAATACGGCCAGGATCTGCTGAATCATGGCCAAGGGACCACCGGTGCTCCAGTCGAGCGCTGCTTTCGAAATCGGCTTGATATGCTTCATGATTCTTGATTCCTCCTTCTGGGTTCGACAGACCGGCTGTGTTCCTAAATGGAACGACGCCACGCGCTACGGCGTACCGGATTGCCGTGAACAATATACCAGGCTCGAGGCGCGCTGCAAACTGCCAGAAGAAGGTCCTCAGCGACTCCGCGTTGGGATCAACCTCCAGAGTCCAATCCCCGTCATTTCCGGAAGGTTCCATTCCTCGGCCGCCTTGGCGCCGTGCCCAACGAGAAGCGCCGGAACCTCAAGGCCATGGTTTGTGGGACATTACCCCCTGTCGTGGCGTTTGTTACGCCGTTCGCGTGAACCGGGCCCAGCCTCCTGAAGCTGTTGCCCGGGCTTGTGTCGGCCTGTCAGCGCGATATACAATTCCCCGCATGTCCGACGAAGGCTATGTAAACTACTTTGAAATCCTGGAACTGGATGAATCCGCCAAACCCGGCGAGGTGCGCAAGAATTACAAGCGCATGATGAAAAACCTGGTGATGGAGATCGCCCGGGTCGAGATCACCGAGGAACGGCGCGCCCATTACCTGCTGGAGATGGCCAAGCTCAACGCGGCCTTCTACATCCTGCGCAACACCGCCACCCGCGAGACCTATTGGAGCAAGCGCCAGGAAGTTGTGGCGCTGGAAGCCCAGTGGCGCGAGGCCGTGAAACAGGGCTCGCCCGAAGGCGACGCCAAGCGCCGCGCTTTCGATGGCCAGTGCCGCGACTTCCTCTCCGAATACGTGGAAGAGGCCATGCTGGCCGCGGGGCGCGACCCGGACTGTGTGGAAGCCAGCCACTGGGATCCGGCCCACGAGCGCCACGCCTCGCGCATCCTGCGCCATTACCGGCACGACCTCTATCGACGCATCCTTGAGCGCCTGCCCTATGTAGAAGTGACGCCGCCGCAAATCGATTGGGCGGAACGCGAACAGACGGCCGCGGCGATCTTGGCGGAAACGGGAAACTGATCATGGCGAAGAAGGCTGCCGCGCTCGATATCAAGAACGTCGATCCCCATGAGATCGCCAGTGCCCTGGCCAAGGCCATGTGCGAAGGCGACATCGTCAACTTCCGGCTCATCTTTATGCCGTTCTCGCCAGCACGGAAGACCTCGACCGAATCGTTCGACATGCCCAAGTACGCCTACCTCCAACCCGGCGACACCCAACAGCGCGACCCGCGCTTTCAGCAGTGCCTGGCCATGGTCGAACGTGCGGAGATGATGAACTTCATCCAGAGTGAGCTCGACGCCAACCGCCCCGCGCAGTTGCCTTCGGAGTTGCTGCTGGCCCTGGCGGACCATGCCGTTCGCGAGGGTAAGTTCACCAACGCCGCACAGGCCTGCGAACTGCTTCGAATCCGCCCGAGGATGCAACAGATATTCTACGAGCAAGCCGACGCCGCCTTGGACGCGGGCGATGTCGCCAAGGGGGTGCGCGGTTACCGGATCGCGACCGGCCTGGCCTATGATTACGCGGCCTTCCCTGAACCGCTGCCCGCCACGCCCGACTACCAGACCCGCGCACTCGTCATGCATGCCGACTACCCCCAGGACATAATGGACTGTGTGGGCATGCAGGACACCGAGCCGATGATCGAGACCGCCCTGAACTACCTGCTGCTGGAACCCGAAGCGGTGGCGCGCCTTGAGAAGCGGCCGGTCGAAATACGGCTGGCGTTCCTCACTGAGTGGGTCCGGCGCCAAGACCCGCGGTGGGACACGTTCAAACAACAGTACAAGGAGGCCTGCGCGCTTGCCACGGCCTTCGGCAAACGCCTCGAAGGCCAACAAGAGGACGCGAAGGATCTTGCTGGCGCAATCGAAGAGCAACAGCAATCGGATGATCCACGCAGCATCGCCGCCGCCCTATTGGGCCGCACGATCGGCGGTGGGGAGTGGTGGCAGTACTTGAAAGAGTTGGCCTGCGAGCACCCGGCATCCGCCCTGTTCGTCGCTCGGCAGGCTGTGGGCGACATAGAGATCCTGTTACCCCGCCGCCGCTCGGACTCAGCCGTGGCCCGGGCCTTGGGACTTTGCGCCGGCGCAGCCAGCGACGCCCCATCGAGCTAACAGCCTGACAGCCGCACCATCGGCCGTGGAGGAAACACACTGTGGGACTGCTGATAGACTTGCATGTGCACACCCGAGCGCACTCGGGATGCAGCCAGATCGACCCTGAAGCCCTGATCCGGCAGGCGGTTAAGGCAGGACTCCACGGCGTCGTCATTACCGAACATCAGTACCAGTGGGCCGAGAGCGACCTGCGGGCGCTGGTCGACCGCTCGGGCGAGCCCAATTTCCTCTTGCTGTCGGGATTCGAGGATATGTCCACCCAGGGCCACATCCTGATCTACGGCATGAGCGCCGAGCACGCCGAGTCATTCCCGCTGGGCCTGGCGCCCGAGGAAGTCCTCGAGCAGGCCCACGAATTGGGCGCGGTGTGCATCGCCGCGCACCCCACTCGGGCTGGCGTGGGGTTCGACGAGCGCATCCTCTCGCTGCCGTTCGACGCTATCGAGATTCAGAGCAGCAACCTGCGCGACCACGAGCATCGCCTGGCCGCACGGCTGGCCAGCGACACCGGGCTGCGGCCGGTCGCCACGAGCGACGCGCACCAATTGAAGAACGTTGGCTGCTACGCAACCGAGTTCGACGACCCGATCCAGAGCATGCCCGACTTGCTCGAATCGCTGCGATGTGGTAGATTTCGACCGGTAGGATGTGCCGGCGCCGGCACACCGGCCGAATAAGGATGGCACGGCAAACCATGGCAAACGACCAGACCAAAGTGGCCCCTCAAGGCGAGTTAGACGCCAAGCAGGAGGTCAAGAAGGAGATCATCGAGTTCGTCAAGATGATCACCTGGTTCTTGATCCTATTCCTAATTATAACCACTTACGTGGTAGAAGGATACGAGGTTCAGGGCCCCTCCATGCGCCCCACCCTGGTCGATCGCGAGCGCATCCTGGTGCTCAAGCTCCCACACACCCTCAGCCGCCTGCCGTTCCTCGGCGGCATCGAAGCATTGAAAGCCTCCGATGTCGTCGTCTTCGACAGCCCCGTCGAGAAAAGCAAACGTTACGTGAAGCGCGTCATCGCCAAAGGCCCTCAGCGCACGGCACGTAAGACCGTCGCCGCACACGCGGATGCGGCCACCGCCATCGGCCAAACGAGCAAAGTCCGATTCGATCGTGGCGCCGTCTATGTCAACAACAAGCGCATCCAAGAGCCCTACCTGACCGACAGGCAACGCGACACCTATGACTCCTACGCCGACGTCGACCTGCAGCCGGGAACCTACTACGTGCTGGGCGACAACCGCGGCGTAAGCAAGGACAGCCGCCGCTTCGGGGCCGTCGACGACGAGTGCATCATCGGAAAAGCCATCATCTGTATCTGGCCCCCCAAGAGCATCCGTATCATCCGATGAAGACCATCGTCCTCTCCGACGTACACCTCCAACCCACCGAAGAGGGACAAGACCGCCAAGCCGCGTTCGGGACGTTTCTCCACAAACTCGCCGACGACGGCGCTGAACGCCTCATCATCCTCGGCGACCTGTTCGATTTCTGGTTCGAGTACAAGCACGTCATCTTCTCGGAGTACTTCGACGTGCTGCGCGCCTTCGCCGAGCTGCGCGACCGCGGCGTCGAGATCCACCTCGTCTGCGGCAATCACGATTTCTGGGCCGGGCGCTTCCTCGAACGCCAGCTCGGGTTCCACATCTACCCCGACCAGGCGATCATGGAGTTCGACGGCAAGCGCGCCCTCCTCATCCACGGCGACGGCCTCAACCCGGCCGATCGGGGATACCGCATCTACAAGCGTCTGGCCCGGGCACGCCTCGTCATATGGTTGTTCGGGCTGCTCCATCCGGACTGGGCGATGGGCATCGCGCAGCGGGTGTCGCGCACGAGCCGGCGCATGACGCGCGCCGCCGACATGAGCAAGGGCGCGGAGGCGACCGCGCTGCGCGCCTTCGCGGAACGCACCCTCGCCGCGGGCGAGGCCGACGTCATCATGTGCGGACACGCCCACGCCGCCACGCGCGAGGAATTCCCCACCCCCAACGGCACCGGACTGTACATCAATACGGGGGAGTGGATGATACGCCGCTCCTACGTCGAGTGGGACGGCTCGGAGTTTACGCTGCATTTCATCGACAACGAGTCCTGAAGAGCGACAGGGAAACGTCATGACACAGCCCGGATCGCAAATCCTGATCTACCAGCCCGAAGACGGCAGGACGCGTATCGATGTGCGGTTGGAGGATGAGACCGTCTGGCTGACTCAAGCAGGGATTGCCGAACTCTACCAGACGACGCCTCAGAACATAACTCTTCACATAAGAACGATCTACAGAGAGGGAGAGCAGGAGGAACGGGCAACTTGTAAAAAATGCTTACAAGTTCGTCAAGAAGGCGATCGCCAGGTCCGCCGCCAGCTCAAACACTACAACCTCGACGTGATCCTCGCCGTGGGCTACCGCGTTCGCTCCCACCGGGGCACCCAATTCCGGCGTTGGGCCACGGAGCGGCTCCGCGAGTATCTCGTCAAAGGCTTCACGCTGGACGACGAGAAGCTGAAAGAGGGCCGCAACCTTGGGGCGGACTATTTCGACGAACTTCTCGAACGCATCCGGGACATCCGCGCTTCAGAAAAGCGCTTCTACCGGAAGATCCAGGACATCTACAC
>JAACEL010000651.1 GCA_011682535.1 Nitrospiraceae bacterium
GGAACTCGCGCGGGTGAGCATGTGCGTTCGTCCAATGGCGATACACAACCCAGGATGGATTCTACAATGCTGAGTAAGGAAGACGTGGCAATAGTACGGGAGCTGGCAGCTCGCGGGAGGAGTAATGAATGTGACGCAGGCTTCTAGCCTGCGGGTTGGCAGGCAAGAATGGCAGGCAGGATGCCTGCCTCACTATACGAGTATAAAGCTTCGAATCGTGGACGCACCCGCGAAGCCTACCCGAATACGGCCAAACCGTCAAACCAGAGCGCTGAAGTTGACGCCCGTTGGCGGTCGTGTCATCATCGGCAAGCCGTGGCTTACACGGCGTTCCAGGGGAAACGTATGGGCAAGAACATTGGCGTGGTGGGAGTGCTGCTGGCGCTGGCGTTCGCGTCCGCTGTGCAGTCTGAGGAGTCTGTCGTGATCACCAATCACTATGACCCGGCGGAACAGCGTCCAAAACTCGATGTCGAACAGGTGTTTCTGTATCGCCCGGAGACGGAGTGGACCTATTCGCACCACGCGAGCATCACGTTTTTCAAAGGGCGCTTTTACACCATGTGGTCCAACGGGCGCATCGACGAGGACGCCCCCGGGCAACGCGTGTTGATGTGCCGCGCAGACCGGTTCGATGCGTGGGAAGAACCGTGGCCGCTGGTCGATTCGCAGCCGGGGAAAACGCAAGAACTCACGCTAACGGCTTCAGGTTTCCATCAGCACGCGGGCACGCTCGTGGCCTACTTCGGACAATATGAGTACGACGCGCCGCCCGCCGAGGGCAGTACACGCCCAAAGGGCGACGCGCACCATCGCGACACCGCCTTGCGCGCCGTCACCTCGACGGACGGCAACAACTGGAGCGGCATCCGCGACCTCGGCCTGCCGCTCGTGCCCAACCATGGGCCGGAGGCGACACGCTCGGGACGCCTCATCATCAGCGGCAACGTGATGTATCCCTACACCGACGACGCGTCGGGCCTGGACGGCTGGACGATGGCGGGGATCTATCCTGAGGATATGGCGGGCGAATTATTCGACGACTCGGAGGGATTCCGTGTTGTCCAACGCCGCGCCGGCTGGACGACGGGACTCTGTGAGGGTTCCTTCTTTCAATTAGACAACGGGACGCTGCGCATGCTGCTGCGCTCGGGCGAGAAACGGCTCTGGGTGACCGAGAGCGTGGACGACGGCGCCACCTGGTCGGCCCCCCGCGCCACGGAGTTCAGCGACGCCAATGCAAAGTTTCATTCCGGACGTCTGCCGGACGGACGCTACTACTACGTGGGCAATCCCGATCCCGACGGCGGCCGCAACCCGCTGGTCCTGTCGCTGTCGGACGACGGGGCAAGTTTCGACACCCACTATATCCTCGCCGACCGCGTCTACGAAAAGAAAAAGCCCGGCATGTACAAAGGCGGCATGTACGGCTACCCACACACGATGATCCACGAGGGGCAACTCTACGTGATCGTGTCCGTTAACAAGGAGGGCGTGCTGGTCCTCCGTACACGGATCCCTACGTCATAGAGAAAGCCGAGGAGAAGCGGTTTCATGAATCCCCGCAGTATTACGCGCCGTAACTTTCTCAGGTTCGCCGGTTGCGGCGCCGCGGCCGCGGCCATGCCGGCCTTCGGACAAGACGGCGCGAAAGCCCGGCGGCCCAACGTGGTCCTGATCATGGCCGACGATCGACGATCTGGGTTATGAGGCGTTGGCGTGCAACGGCGGCACATCGTACGAAACCCCGCTGTTGGACAAACTGGCCGGCAAGGGGATGCGGTTCACCCACTGCTATTCGCAGCCCATCTGTACGCCGTCGCGCGTCAAGATCATGACGGGACGTTCGAACGCGCGCAATTACCGCAGCTTCGGCGACCTCGACCCGAACGAGATCACCTTCGGCCATGTCATGAAAGCGGCCGGCTACAAGACCTGCATCTCGGGCAAGTGGCAGTTGTGCGGCGGCAACAGCCACACGGGATCGTTTCCCAAGTCGTCGGGTTTCGACGAGTCGTGCATGTGGGCCTATCACCACGACTTGCCCGAGGAGGTCCGCGACACCTACACCTTCTTCGGCGAGAAGCCCCGCAAGACGTCGCGATTCTGGAACCCGGCCATCGTCCGCAACGGCGCCTACGTGCCCACGACCACCGACGACTACGGCCCCGATATCTACGCCGGGTTCATCCTCGACTTCATCGAACGCAACAAGGACGAGGAGTTCTTTGCGTACTATCCGATGACGTTGACCCACAATCCATTCGTGGCCACCCCGCACAGCAAGGATCGGAGCGACCGCGCCAAGAAGAAAAGCAGCTCGCGTTTCTTCAGGGACATGGTGCAGTACACCGGTGTCATCCTCGATCGCATCGTGGAGAAACTCCACGCGCTGGGCATCGCGGAAAATACGTTGGTCCTGTTTACGTGCGACAACGGAACGTATCGCGCGATCCAATCGAAGATGGGCGAGCGTGTGGTACAGGGCGGCAAGGGACTTCCACTCGACGCGGGGGTGCACGTGCCGCTCCTGGCCTATTGGCCCGGCACGACCGAGCCCGGCACGGTGTGTACGGACTTGGTCGACTTCAGCGACTTCCTGCCGACCCTCGCCGAGTTGGGCGCGGCCGCGCGGCCCACGGACCGCGTACTGGACGGACGCAGTTTTCTGCCCCAACTCAGAGGCGAGGCAGGCGACCCCCGCGAATGCGTCGTGGTCCACTATGACAAGGATCCCAAGGACACCAAACCCCAGTTCCGCCGGGTGCGTTTTGCCTACGACGGACGCTACAAACTCTATCTCG
>JAACEL010000347.1 GCA_011682535.1 Nitrospiraceae bacterium
TGCCGGGGCGATGGCTGTTCCGGGTGCTCTGCCGCGAGGACCTGTACCACGTGCGCAAGCTCAAGCGCAAGTTCCGCCGCGACCTGATGAGCGACCAGGAGTTGAAGCGCAGCTACCAGCGGTCGCTGCTGTTGAGTTTCCACCGCAAGTTCGCCCACCCCTTCCAGAGGCTCCGCCGCTGGGTCCTGACCAGACTCGGCGCGCGCTGACGTGCGGCACCCGGCAAACATGCATTGCGGTCAAAAGTGTTGTGAAATCAGCCCAAGTCGAGCAGCTTCTCGACCAGTCGATAGACCTCTGTGCTCGAATTGCACTTTGCAACTTCGGAGCATCCGCCATGATCCCAGCGCAAAACATCCTTGGCATGTGTTGCCGCCGTCTGCGTGCGAGAAGAGAGCTTCTTGTATATGGTATCAGCGGCCTTTTCGTAAGTGTTGCCAAAACACTCCTTCCAATGCTTGTTCAGTTCCGTGATTACGGCATCGCAATCATTGAAGTGTCTTGAAGTCCGCTTGAAGTGAGCCAGTGGCCAAACCTCGAAAGCAGGATTTGACAGGCATAGAATGATGTTGTTAGCGTTCGCCAGCTTGATCGCGTCCTCAAAATCCGTGCGACTCTCCGGGGACTGCAGTGCCTCAACATCCATTACGCACCAAGTCTCATCAGGTGGTGCTCTTAGGGAGTCCTTGTGTTTTCGTGCATTATCGACAATCCTCAAGCGAGAGCCACCCCTGCCTTTCTTGACAGTGACTGTAAAAGCACACACAACATCATCTTCCAGCTTCAGGGCATGGAAATAACCTGGCTCAGTCTTCCTGCCCTCGCAAACAAGTAGAATCGTAGTCTTCTCTTTCCTCGGCTGAGACCTTCGGGTCGGAAAAGAACCGCGCCGAGTTTGCCTGCGTTGCTGAGGGCGGGACATGGTCGCTACTCCAGCTCCAAGTCTTCGAAAATCGGGCCAAACTTGGGCACGCCACCGTACCGACCTGCCAGGTAACGCTTTTCGAAAGCCTCGGTGTTACGAGGCCTTTGCTCGCCGCCAAAATCGTAAAGTGAGAACAACTGTGTAGCACCAGCTTGGTTCTTCTCTGATAGCCAGATCTGATCACGGCGAAACAGGCTTGAGTCCATCAGAGAAGTGTCATGTGTAGCAAAGATAAGCTGTGCTCCTTTGCTGTTAGCTTCTCGTGACTGGAAGAGCTCTATCAGTTTCCGGCTCAGATTCGGATGCATACTGCATTCGAATTCATCCAGCACCAGTACGGTCCCTTCTTTCAGTGCTTCGAGTATGGGGAAGGCGAGCGCAAAGAACCTCTTTGTTCCATTCGATTCATCGCGTTCCAAATTGAAATTCACGGCGTCATCTGAGGTAGCCATATCATGTGAGGTTAGGACAGTGTGTGTCATAGGTTTCTCCCCACCTGCCATCTTCTGCACAGAGGAAAGAAACTCCTTGAGAATTGGCCTCAGGCTGTCCGGTGCATCCTCGAATCCCATGTCCATAGGCTCCTCTGAAACGTTGATGCCGCTGATGCCGAAGTCTGCATCGCGCAACATCCGGAGCACTTGGTTCCGGAAGTCCTTGCTTTCTGCAATGCGTGAAGCCGTTTTGTGCATGAGGTACATTGGGGGGATAGAGAGATCGTAAACCCAGATGTTCTCGCGGAACCAACGGAAGAGGTCGGCCAACGGCGGCATGTTGAGTTCAGCACCGCGTGACAGGACCAACCCGTTTTCGCGGGTCCTTTCGCGCAGAAGCTTCTTGTGTTCTTTCAACGGACCACCAAAGACCCATGCTGTTCGGTCAAGGGTTCGTTCCAGCCACTTGGTGGACCGCTTTCTTCCTGGACGGCGCACTCTTAGCCATTCTTCAGTTACGCGGGTGCTTGTTGCGGCAAAACCATAGATGTAGAGTGTCTCTTTATTGAGGATATGAGCCTCGAATGTGGACGGCTCCTGCTGCCACCGCCTGTCCAGTCTGAAGGGCACTATCCCGGGTATTGGATCTCCAAGATTCATATTGGTGGCCGAAGTCCCAATGAAGCGGTCCATTAGAGCAATTGCCTTTGTGAGATTACTTTTCCCCGAAGCGTTCTGGCCATATATCGCCGCAGTTTTCAAGAGCTTGAACTTGCCGCAGTCTATTGTGTTGTCGCCGTGGGTTGAATCGCCGCTAGCTGCAACCATGCTGAAGACCTGCTCCTCTCGGAACGAACGGAAATTGCCAACTCTGAATTCGATGATCATAATTTTCTCCGCGACCGGCGCAAGAGCCAGTGTTCCGGCCAAGGCATGAACTGAAGATGGCGTTCACCATACATGGCGGATATCCCGACCTTAGATAGCCGATTCTGCAGGTTTTCTGCAGGAATGCCAACTAAATCCAAAAAAATGTTCCGCTATGCTGCAGTGATATCGCCTATTGGCCACAAGTCGCCAGCGTCTGGCCGATGATTGCTCTTTACGGCTAAACCCCGGCTATGGTCGCTGGCCCGGAGTCTTTCTTGTCGGCAATTGCGTTGTTTTGGTGCTTGTCTGCGACAAAAATGTAGGTATAATGCATGACAGGGACAGATTCGTGGCCCGCGGTCGTGGGCTACCATCGGGAACGCCTATTGGGGTGGGCTGTCATGGCCAAGAAAGCTGTCAGGAAAACCGCCGGCCGGACGACACGCAAGATCGCCGGGAAGGCCGTTGCGACAGAGAAGACCGCCCGTGCCGGCACGGGCCTTCGCCGACCAGAGGCCACGGACCGTAGCGGGAAGACCGCCGTTGCAGCGCCGCGGGAAGTGGGCGCCGCCGAGTTGCAGCGGCTGAAACTCCTGTACGATATCAGCGAAACCCTGTCGCGAAGTATGGCCCTGGAGGACGTGGCCGAGCCGGTCCTGGAGGCCCTGGCCGACACGATGGGCATGTCGCGCGGGACGCTGACCCTGCTGAACCGCCAGAGCGGCGAAATCCTGATCGAGGCGGCCCACGGCCTGTCGACTGAGCAACTCCGCCGTGGACGGTACCGGCTGGGCGAGGGCGTCACCGGCAAGGTCGTCGAGACCGGCCAGCCGGCCATCATCCCCAAGATCAGCGAAGACCCGATGTTCCTGGACCGCACCAAAGCCCGCCGCAAAATTCCGCGCGAGGACGTCTCGTTTATCTGCGTGCCGATCAAGCTGGGCAACGAGGTTTACGGGGCCCTGAGCGTCGACCGGCTGTATACCGGCGACGTGGAGCTGCAGGAAGACGTGCGGCTGCTGGGGACGATCGCCTCGATGATCGCCCAGGCGGCTAAGATGCGGCAGGCCATGCGCGAGGAGCGCGAGCGGCTGGAGGCCGAGAACGTGCGGCTGCGGGCCCAGCTCCGCGAGCGCTGGCGGCCGGCGAATATCGTCGGGCGATCCAACGCCATGCAGGAGGTTTACGACCTGGTCGCCCAGGTGGCCCGGAGCAAGGCGACGGTGCTGATTCGCGGCGAAAGTGGCACCGGCAAAGAGCTTGTGGCCCATGCCCTTCACGCCAGCAGCCTGCGGGCGGACAGTCCGTTCATCAAGGTCAACTGTGCAGCCCTGCCCGAGACGATCCTGGAGAGCGAACTGTTCGGCCACGAGAAGGGGGCCTTCACCGGGGCGGTCAGAGATCGGCAAGGCCGCTTCGAGTTGGCCAACGGCGGCACGATTTTCCTGGATGAGATCGGCGACTTTTCGCCGACTTCGCAGATCAAGTTGCTCCGCGTGTTGCAGGAGAGGGAATTCGAGCGCGTCGGCGG
Organism: Nitrospiraceae bacterium; assembly: GCA_011682535.1. GTDB lineage: Bacteria > Hydrogenedentota > Hydrogenedentia > Hydrogenedentales > SLHB01 > JAACEL01. The sequence continues at coordinate 3,761 of JAACEL010000347.1, forward strand.
GAGCGAATCGATACGGGTGAACGTGCGCATAGTCGCCGCCACCAACCGCGATCTGGAAGCGCTGATCCTGGAGAGCAAGTTCCGCGAGGACCTGTACTATCGGCTGAACGTCTTTCCGATTTTTCTGCCGCCGCTCAGAGAACGGCGAAGCGACGTGCCGCTGCTGATTGACCATTTCCTGGCCAAGTGTTCGCGGGAGAACCATAAGAAGGTGACCCGCATTTCTACGCCGGCCATCGACATGCTGATGAGTTACCACTGGCCGGGCAACGTCCGCGAGCTGGAGAACACCATCGAGCGGGCGGTCCTGATGGCCGAGGGCGAAGTGATTCGCAGCACGCACCTGCCGCCGACGCTGCAGATCGCCACGCCGCTGGGCATGGACCGGGAATCGGCCCAATCGCTGGCCGATCGGGCGGCCGACTTCGAGCGCGAGATGATGGTCGATGCCCTGAAAGCCTCCCGAGGCAACATGGCCAAAGCGGCCCGCAGCCTGAAAACGACCGAACGAATTTTCACCTACAAGGCCCGCAAGTACGGCATCGAGAGCCGACGATTCAAGACATAACCGTAGTATATGCCACGTGAACCTACAATAATGTCGTACAATGCCCGTGTGGGACGGCGTCTTCCGGGCTGCCCCATGCTTTTGTAACCCCTTGGTATTACATGTCGTAAGGCTGTCCTTCGGACTTTTTGCCGACAATGGCACACTTGTTGCATAGCCAATTGACGCCCGGATCGGTCAGTCCCTGGTTTCCCGAAAGGATGGTGTTACGGTGAGAGGAAATGTGCTGAGGATGTCAGTTGGCAACTTCTTGAACAGACCTACCGGGCTTGTGAGTCTGGTTCTGGGCTGGTTGGTCGTCGTGCTGTTGTCGCCGGTGCTGACATCGCATGCTTGGGGGGCTGAGCAGCCGGGGGCTGCCGGTCCGGCGTCGCCGCAGGTTCGTGAAAGTGAATCCGGGAACGACATTTTGGCGGCACTTCATCAGATGACGTCGAGCAGGACGGCCGCTCTGCCGTTGAACGCTCCGGCCGAGGACGCCGCAGGAGAAGCGACGCCCGCGGCTGGGGAGGCAGACGAGGCCGCTTCAGACGATGGGCTGTCGCTGAGTTTCGACCTGGCCTTCAACAGCAAGTATCTCTGGCGAGGCCTGGTGCTGACCGACGACCCGGTGTTTGTGTCCTCGGTGACCGCCGAGTGGAAGGGCTTCACGGTCAACGTCCTGGGCAACCTGGACCTCGGCGACGTCAATGGCAACCAGGGCGACTTCAACGAGATCGACGTCACCACGGACTACAGCACCGACCTCGTGGGCCCGCTGAGCGGCTCGGTGGGCATGGTATTCTACACTTTTCCGAACACCGACTTCGCTTCGACAACGGAGTTCTACGCCGGCCTGGGTCTGGACGTACCGTTGCAGCCGTCGGTTACGGCTTACTTCGACGTCGACGCGGCCGACGGCGTGTATCTGACGACGGACTTCGGCCACAGTTTCGAGTTGCCCAAACTCTCGGACACGGTTACCTGGAGTCTGGACCTCGGCGCGGGGTTCGGCTGGGGCAGCGGCAACTACAACGAGTTCTACTTCGGCGTTTCGGGTTCCGGCTGGACCGACTTCCACGGCTCGCTGGGCGTGCCGATCAGCATCGGCGATCACATTACGGTGACCCCGGCGGTCAGCTACTACGCGGTGCTGGACGACGATCTGCGAGCTGCGACGGCCGAGGACGACAACGTGGTCTTCGGCGTGAACATAGGAATCAGCTTCTAGAGCAGTTCACGCTCGGGTGTGCCCAGGCCGGGGTGGCATGGTCCACGCTTGCGTGGCCATGAGAGAGTTCGCGATGTATGATCACGGCCT
>JAACEL010000348.1 GCA_011682535.1 Nitrospiraceae bacterium
GTTGCGGCGCGTCTGGAGGGAGTGGATCGCGACGAGTTCGACGGTGACGAGGATCTGCGCGATGCGCTGGCGCATCGCGTTCAGATCATTGGCGAAGCGGCATCGCGTTTGTCGGCTGCCTTCCGTGAAGCCTACCCCCACATACCATGGCACCGGCTGATCGGAATGCGCCATCGCATTGTCCACGACTACATGAATGTCGACTATGACATCCTGTGGGAGGTGGCGACTCGAAGCCTGCCAGAGCTGCTCAAAATGCTCGGATCCATCGTTCCAGACGACGCCTGATCGCCATCAATGAGGGAATGGGGAAATGGGGTCTTGCGATCATACACCCCATCTTTCCTTTTCTAGCGCTATCCGCAGCAAGGCGCGGTTCACGGTCGTGATTCCGCCAGGGCCTTTTCCAGACCTTGAGCGATGGTGTGGAGGTCGGTGGCCACGGTTTCCCAGAGAATGCACATCAGGTGTAGCAGGGAGTAGCGCAACATCGGTTCTTGATCGAGGTCGCTGCGCTCTCTCGCAATGACGTGTTCGAGTGAGACCCCCTTGAGGCCGCCGGGCGGCCTCGTTCCAACCCCGCCCCGACATCCAAGACGGATCCGCGTTCATCCATTATATCCGCGTGAATCCGCGTTCCATTTTTTCAGCGCGTCAGTCTCTCAACCCGGTGAGAGAGCCGGGCTAATACGTCTTCTTACGCTCCACGCCGGTGCGTTTGGCCCAGGCGTCGTAGAGATCGAACAATTCCTCGGCCTTCTCGGGGTGGGCGCCGGAGAGGTCGTTCAGTTCCGTGCGGTCGGCCTCGAGGTCGTACAGCTCCCATTCGCCGCGCTTCACGGCGACGAGTTTCCATTTGCCTTTCCGGATCGCACGATTGCCCATGTGCTCCCAATAGAGCGCGTCGTGGGGCTCGCGGGTTTCGCCGCGGAACACGGGCAGGAGGCTCTTGCCTTCGCAGGGCAACACGGGGTCGCTGGGATAGGGCGCGCCGGTGATGTCCAGGCACGTCGCCATGATGTCGACAATGTGGCCGGGCTGGTGGGTGATCGTGCCGCGTTCGCGGATAACGTTTGGCCACCGGGCGATGAGGGGCGTCGCGATGCCACCTTCATGCACCCAATGCTTGAACAGGCGGAATGGCGTGTTGCTCGCGTTGGCCCACGGACGCTTGTAGGCCACGTAGGATCCGCGTTCGCCGATGGCCTTGCCGGGCGTATGGAGCCTGCGCTTCTCGACGCTTTCGTGACACCCGCCGTTGTCGGACATGAACAGAACCAGCGTGTTGTCCTCGGCGCCCATCTTCCGGATCGTGTCGAGTACGCGGCCGATGCCCTGGTCCATCCGGTCGATCATGGCGGCGTAGACCGCCATGCGCAGATCCCAATCCTCGTGATTTTCCGCCTCGTCCCACGGCGGAACCTCGCTGTCACGCGGCGACAACGGCCACTTCTCGTCGATCAGGCCCAGCGCCACGAGCCGTTTGTAGCGCTGCCGGCGGAGCGCGTCCCACCCGCCGCGATACTTGCCACGGTACTTCGCGATGTCCTCCGGCCATGCGTGCAGGGGCCAATGAGGCGCGGTGTACGGCAGGTAAAGGAAGAAGGGTTGGCCGCCATGGCTCTCGTCGTGGCCGCGCAGACACTCGACGGCAAAGTCGGTGGTTGCGTCGGTCATGTAGAAGCCGTCGCCTGGGGTATACCGTTCGTCGTCGAGCGCCATCACGCGCATCCGGCCCGGCTTCTTGAGGATTTCCCAGTAGCTGCTGGCGCCGCTGATGAGGCCGAAATAGCGATCGAACCCGCGCTTCCGAGGCCAATGCTCGGGCGCTTCGCCCACGTGCCACTTGCCCGACATGTATGTGCGGTAGCCGTCGCGGCCGAGCACCTCGGCGATCGTCGCGCACCGGTCATTAAGGTAGCCCTGGTACGGTCCTTTAGGCCCGGGCTTTTCCGGACGGCTCACCATGCCGCCCATCCCGGCCTGATGGGGGTAGAGTCCCGTCAACAGCGAGGCGCGGCTTGGACAGCACCGGGCGGCGCAGTAGAACTGCGAGAAACGCACGCCGTCCCGTGCCAGGCCGTCGATATGGGGCGTCTGAATTTCCGAGCCGTAGCAACCCAGATCGCTGTATCCCATGTCGTCCGCGAGAATGACGACGATGTTGGGACGCGGGCCGGATGCCGGTTCGGCTCCGGCTACGGAGCGCGTCAGCATGGCGGCCGCCAGCCCTTGGCCCGCCCGCCGCAGGAATTGCCTTCGCGATGTTCTCTTGTACACTTGCAAGGGGGATCTCCTTCCCAAGATCGTCGATGACCCCGCCGTGGCGCGCGGAGCAAGCTCAGCCGCGCCAAGAGCGCGCCACAATACGCCACCCGGCGTCCGGGTTCTCCCAACTGTGCTCTACGCCAGCTCGATCTCATGCAGGTCCATCTCGTCGCGGTTGTTCGCGCCGAGGCCCTGCTGCGCGGCCGTGGCGACGTGGCGGGCCATGTCGCCGATGGGCTTCATGCCCACTTCGGCGCGCTTCCGCTCGAGGATGTCGAGGACGATCTGGTCGGTGGCGACGGGATCGGGGGACGCGATGATCGTGTTCTCCCGCCAACGCCACTGCGGATGGTCGCGCGGTCCGCCATTGTACAGGGCCCGCAACCCGTCGACGAGGATCAGCCTCGTCTTCTCCTTGATGGGCGGGGCGGCGTTGAGTGCGGCAAGGTAGGGGTCGCAGGCGTTGCCGTGCAGGTCGTTGGGGTTGAGGATCGAGCCGTAGTGGTTCTTCATGGCGCATGTCACGCCCGCGATTCGGTGGTCCTTGATCATCGGGACGTTAATGAGCGCCGTGATTTTCTCGGTGAGGAGTTTCGTGAAATACACCGTGCGGTCCGCCACGGCCACCGGCTCGTCAGAGTAGTAGGGCTTGAGGAACTCCCGGCGTTCCTGGCGCGACTGGCGGCCCTTGGGCTTGGGCCTCCCGCGGTCGGTGGCCATGTAGCGTACCCCGGTGCCGGAATCGTTGAGCGTGTACCCCGCGATCGGCAGCTCTCGCGTCCACGCGTCCCACACGATGATGTTGTTCTCTTTGACCCCCGCCGCGAGCAACCCCGCAATGATCGCGTCCACCACGCACGGTTGCGTCGACAGGTGCTTGCCGCCGCGCACGTTGATCTTCAAGCCGACGACGTCGCCGGGCGACACGAACTGCCGCCAGGCTTCGGCCAGGTCCTCCTTGCCGGTGATCGCGCGGATCGCGCAGTCGACCATCTCCTTGACAACCGGTGGGTTCCCGCGTCCTTGCTCATCGGTGGCGGCGGCATGCTTGACCACCGCGATGGGGGTCTTGGCGGCCGCCTGTGCCTGAGCCCCCGCGCCCAGTCCGGCCGTCATCAGTCCCATGGAACTATAGCGAAGAAATGATCGGCGCGGCATGCTGCGCTTGGTGTGCCGGTGTGTTTCGTTACGCGAGTTCGACATACGGGGTCAGCCTCCAACGTGGCCACAATTGCCGGCTACGCACTGCCTGCATGGCGTGAGCCGCGGGCCGGTATGGCGGCCTCAGGGCGCAACGATGGCGCTACTCTTCGTCTTCTTCCTCGACTTCGGCGGGCGCTTGCTCGCCAGCTTGCTCGGACTCCTTGTCCTCGGCGACCGCGCGTGCGACGGCGCTTACGACGGCGCCTTCAGTGGGCGACATGACCTTGACACCCTGCGTGTTGCGGCCGATGGTGCGAATGCCCTTCACGGAAGTGCGAATCACGATGCCGTCGGTAGATACGAGCACGATTTCGTCGCGGTCGTCCACGGTGATCATGCCAATGACGTTGCCGTTGCGCGCGGTGGTCTTGATGTTGATGATGCCTTGGCCGCCACGGTGCTGCAGGCGGTATTCACCCACGAGCGTGCGCTTGCCGAACCCGTTCTCCGTGACCGACAGCACGGTCATGTCGTCATGCGCAGTAGAAACGCCAATCACGTGGTCGCCCTCATCCAGGCGGATGCCGATGACACCGCGGGCGGTGCGGCCCATCGAGCGCACGTCGCGCTCGGGGAAGCGAATCGCCATACCTTTGTGCGTGGCCAACAGGATGGCGTCCTCGCCCGAGGTGATCTGGACGTCGATGAGGGTGTCGTCTTCGTCGATGTCGATTGCCTTGATGCCCGCCGCGCGCGGGTGGCTGAAGGCCCGCAGCAAGGTCTTCTTCACGATCCCCTTGGCGGTCACCATGAAGATCATCTTGCCTTCTTCCTTGAGATCGCGTACGGGAAGGCAGGCGGAGAGCAACTCGCCGCTTTCAAGATTGAGCAGGTTGACGATGGCGCGTCCGCGCGCGGTACGGCTGGCGCGGGGCAGTTCGTGGACTTTCCGCCAGTACACACGGCCTTTCGTGGTGAAGAAGAGCATGTACTGGTGCGCCGATGCGACGAACAGGTCGGTCACGAAGTCCTCGTCCTTCGTGTCCATCCCGGCGACGCCGCGTCCGCCACGCCGCTGCTTGCGGTAGGTGCTGACGGGCAGGCGCTTGATGTAGCCCGCGTTCGACACCGTGACGACCATGTCTTCGTCGGCGATGAGGTCTTCGACGGTGAAATCGGACACGCCGCTGAGAATGTCGGTGCGGCGTTCGTCGCCATATTTCTTTTTGACGGCGAGGATCTCTTTGCGCACTTCGGCGAGGATGGTCTTCTCGCTCGACAGGATGTGGTTCAACCGCTCGATTTCCTTGAGCAGGCCGGCGTATTCCTTCTCGATCTCATCGCGCTCGAGGCCGGTCAGGCGGCGCAGTTGCATCGCCAGAATGGCCTGGGCCTGCTCTTGGGAGAACTCGAACCGTTCCATCAGGTTCGCGCGTGCGGTGTCGGCGTCCGCGGAGGCGCGGATGATGGCGATGACCTCGTCGATGTGGTCGATGGCCTTGAGAAGACCTTCGAGGATGTGGGCCCGGGCTTCGGCCTTGGCCAGCAGGAAGCGGGTGCGGCGTTCGACGATCTCGGCGCGGTGGCGGATGTAGTAGCCGACCAGTTCGTTGAGGGCCAAGACGCGCGGGGAGTTGTTGACCAGCGCGAGCATGATGATGCTGGCGGTCGCCTGCATCTGGGTATTCTTAAACAACTGGTTGAGCAACAGTTGCGGCTCGTCGCCCTTGCGCACTTCAATCACGATACGCATCCCGTCCTTGTCGGACTCGTCGCGCAGATCGGTGATGCCCTCGAGCTTCTTGCTGCGAACCAGATTGGCGATGTTCTCGATGAGGCGGGCCTTGTTCACCTGGTAGGGGATCTCGTGAACGATGATCGATTCTTTGCCCGTGCGCTTGTTCGTCTCCACGGACGCCTTGGCGCGGACGATGACGCGGCCGCGGCCGGTGCGATACGCTTCGACGATGCCTTCGGCGCCGCAGATGATGCCGCCGCTCGGGAAGTCGGGACCCTTGATGAACTTCATCATGTCGTCGGCCGTCGCGTCGGGATTGTCGATCATGTGGACAATCGCATCGGACACCTCGGACAGATTGTGCGGCGGGCAACTCGTGGCCATACCCACCGCGATGCCGTACGAGCCGTTGACGAGCAGGTTGGGGATAGCCGACGGCAGGACGACGGGTTCCTGCAGGCTGGCGTCGTA
>JAACEL010000349.1 GCA_011682535.1 Nitrospiraceae bacterium
GGCCGACTCCCTCAACTGCATCACCCAAGTCCCGCCACTTTCCTCCGGGATGGCTTGGTCGAGCCCTAGGGTGTCGTTCCAAAGAATGGCCATCAATTCGCGGTTTCCGATGGCCACGTGCCGATCGAAGGATTTGATGAACGCCCCCACTTCCGCCTGAGTCTCGTCTCGCCGCTCGCGATCCGCGCGAATGCCCAGGAGGGTCCACGCCATGATGGCCAGCATCAGGAGGCCCGAACCGAGGCCAATCGTAGTGAGAATCCAAATGAGACGCGTTGCTCTTCCCTTGAGTTGAGTCTCGTTCATGTCACTCTCCACCGGATTGGGCGGCCAGTTCGCTCCAATCAAAAGGAACGACCTTGCCGTCGCGCAGGACAGTGTGCCACACGCGATGGCACGCCTGATGCTCGTCGGGCCCCAGGCGTAGCGGCTCTTCCAAACCCACATCGAACTCGCCCAAACCTTCCAAGGCGTCAACGATCGTTTCTCGAGTAGGCATGCCGTCTATCGTTCTCAACGCCCGGCATAGGATGCGTGCCACAATGTATCCTTCCAACGAACCGAATGTCGGCGGCACGGAGGGGTCGAAAGCCCGTAGCGCGGCACGGTATTCCTCGACAACCGGCAATTCCGACTCAAAATGCGGCACCACTTGGGTGACAATCGTCCCGTCCCCCACCTCGCCGAGGGCATCGAGAAGAGGCGCCGCCCCAACGAAGGAGACGTTCAGAAAGACCGCGTCAAGGCCGTGCTCCTTTGACAGCCGGATGAACTCAGCGCAGGGAGCATACGCCCCCACCATGATGACCGCCTTAGCCATCGGTTCGTGAAAGAGGATGTCGGCGAGAGCGTTCTCGACCGCCAGCGTGTTCCGTTCATACCGCCCGTGGGCCACCGCGCCTTCATCCTCCAATCCGTGGCGTTTGAGCGCGGCAAGCCCCCCCGCAAAACCCGCATCGCCATAGGCGTCCCGCTGGGAGAAAAAGGCTATCTCATCAGGTCTCATTCCGGCCTCTTTGATCAGTGCATCAACCATGGCCGCCGCTTCTTCAGCGTAGCTTGCACGATAGTTGATCACGTACCGATCGGGCGGCGACTTCCGCAAAACGCCTGCTCCCGTGAAGGCGCCGAAGAAAGGCGTCTTGTTCTCGTTCGCAATAGGGATGGCCGCAACCGCCGTGGGCGTTCCCACGTTGCCGACGACCGCCAGGACATTCTCCTGCTTGATCAGCTTGTGCATGTTGGGAACGGTCCGCGCGGGTTCATAGCCGTCGTCCAAGGCAATAAGACGAAGCTTCCGCCCGCTGATCCCCCCGGCCCGGTTTGCCTCCTCGAACGCAGCAAGCACGCCCGTCCGCATGTTGATCCCCAGACTCGCCGCGGGACCGCCCAAGGCCGTCGACATACCAAACACCATCGGCTCGCCGGAACCCGTCCCCTCCTCGCCAGCCGCCGGCAAAGTACATGACAGCAATGCGACAACACCGATTGCCAGCATGGCCGTCCTTACTCTGTCAAAACGAAGCGGTTCACCACGGCCCCCTCGCCGCCGTAGGTCTCGGGCGCGAGCTTCATCGCCTCTTCGATCGCGATAGAAACGGAAGACACCCCAACCCAGCCAGATCAGCACCGCCCAGTTCAAGAGTAACATGCCTGTCAGTAAGACAATTGGGTTGTGCCGTTTTGAAGACGCACCGTTCATCTTCCCACCCTCTCTCCACATCCGTTACCATTCTCCTTTTCGCCGAGCCAGCTCCGAAGTTCCTCAATGAGCGCGTCGCAGTCTGCGGGATCATCCTCATCCAGGCGGACGATCCCGCGGCTATCCGTTTTTACTTGGGTAATGCCCGGCGATTCCTGTTCGAGAAACGCAAGAATCGCGTCTTGCTGCTTGACCTTCTTAAGAAGACGCTTGGCGAAGGCCGTGAGAGCCCTGTGCTGAAGCGCCTGGCGGATGGTCAGCACCAAATCGACCGCATTGCAGGGCTTTACGAAGAAGCGTGCGACGCCCACTTCATTCATCGCCAAGGTGGCCGCGCGTAGCGTGGCCTTGCCCGTTAGCATAAAGAGAATGGCGTCCGGGAATGCCCTTTTCACCTGCCACAGGAACTGTGTGCCCTTCATGCCGGGCATTTCTTGGTCCGATATCACGACATCCACAGAGGTGTCGTTCAAAACAGCGAGCGCTTCTTGTCCAGACTGAGCGGTGATTATCCGGTACGGCTCGCCATGAAGCTGCCGCCCCAGCGCCTCAAGGAGATTCACATCGTCGTCAACGAGAAGAACTGTGTGATTCATTGTTCGTCCCTTTCCGCGTTCCGGGCTCTTGCATCCGGGTGACTGTCTCAGCTCAGGCGCTCGTGTGGATGAGCACCTCTATTGGCTCTGTCACGCCTTTGACTTCATGGAACTTCCTCAACCGAATCAGCAACGCCTCGGAAATAACCGTGCCTGCCGCCACGAGCTTTCGGTCTTCCGAAGTCGTCACGTCTGACGCCAACTTGAGGCCCGCCCTGAGTTCTTTCAGAGAAAGCGGCACCACTTTGGGGGACTCACCTTGAACTTTCCGTGGTTGCTCCGCGGTACCGACCGCGGGCAGTATTGAGGGGTCATACCAGCCTTCCCGGTCATTCATCTGCTTCAAGGCCTCCCGCCTGGACTCGCCGGAGGCCCTCAACTCGTGGAAATCGTTGGCAATTTTCAAAATCCGTGCGCCGAGGGGGATATCCTTCTCTGCCACCGTATCCTCAGGAAAGCCTCCGCCATCGTAGTGTTTGTTCTGGTACAGAACGATTCGCGCCACGTTTTCCAGGCGAGGAATCCGCTTCAGAAGTTCCTGCCCCACAGCAGGTACGCTCGCGAGAACCTGTTGCTCGTCTTCGCCCAGGGGATCGCCTCGCGACAGCTTCGCAAACAGATCTTGCGGGATCGCCATAGTCCCAATCTGGGATAGCGTAGCCGCCAGCTCAATCTCCCACGTGTCTACGGCCTTGAGGTTCGAGGCAATCGCCATCGCCGTATTGCGGAGTTGCAGCGTGCGGCCAAAGGCGTCGGGATTCACCCATGACAGGATTTCCGCCAGTAGTTCAACCGTCCCCTTCAGGGTTCCTTCGAGGAGTTCCTTCTCTGCCGTAACGAGCCGGTATTGCTTGATGCCGGCAATGAGCGACTCGCCCATCAGCTTGGAAGGACAGGGCTTTGTGAGAAACCTGAAGACGTTTCCGTCGTTTACGGCCTGCATGGCCACTTTGACGTCGGTGTTGCCGGTCAGCATCATCCGAACGGTTTCGGGGGCGATCTCCCGTACTTTCTCCAGGAACTCCACGCCGTTCATCAAGGGCATGTTCATGTCCGCGATGACCACGGCAAATGGCCCCTTCTCCTTGAGTTCTCTGAGGCCGGTGTGCGGCCCTTCGGCCGTCCTGACGAGAAGCACATGCTGCAGCTTGCGCTGGTAAGCCTCCAAGATGTTCGGGTCGTCATCGACAAACAGAATACGGTCTTTCATTGGTCGCATCCTCCCTCTTGGCCGCAAGGCAAGCACGCATCGCGCCACGCGTCCACCCGGTCCGCGAGACCAAGGCTATCGACATATTCAAGGTCTATCTGAGGCGTGCTACAGTCGCCATCGGGTCCGTGGGCATCGTGTGCGAAAATCTCTGCCGCGTGGACAGCCGTCAGAGGACCAAAACTCACAGCGGGACACAGATTCGGGCAGTGATGGAACGCGACCGCCTGAATGATCGAGTCGGGCAAGCCCCAAATGCCCAAGAGATAAGCTCCTACTTCGGCGTGGGTGCAGCCGAGAACCTCCCGCTCCGCGTCAACCAAGGGCACGCTACTGACAGAGGCAAAATCCAGGACGCGCCTGTAGTCATCAATGAAGTTGACGGCCAAGAGAAGCTGCCCCGCATCGTGCAACACACCCGCCGTGTACGCGTCGCCGATTAGGTCTTTCCCTGCTTTTTCGGCTCTTGATATCTTTTGGGAGTATTGGCCCACCGTCATACTGTGCCGCCACAGAGCATTCAAGGAGAGCATTTCGGACACTTTCTTGCTATCCGCCTGTGAGAACACGCCCACCATAAGGACCAGCGCCTTGACCGTATCGAGGCCTAAGAGACTGACCGCCTGGGTCGCACTGGCCACGTCTTGACCAAATCCGAAGAAGGCGGAGTTCACAAGTTGGAGTATCTTCGCCGTCATGCCAATGTCGGATTCTACAATCTCTCCCACAGTGCTGACCGAGGCGTCCTCGGACTGAAGCTCGTCGATCAGGGCGGTATAGGTCTTGGGCAAAGCGGGTAAAGTATCGGCCTGTGAGATCATACGTTTCAGGTTTTCGTTGCCCAACAGTTCACGGAGCGCAAAGGCGCTGTCCACATTTGCTTTCAGGGCCTTCGGGTTACAGGGCTTCGCGATGAATTGGTGGGCCAAGCCTACAGAGCGAAAGGTGGTTTCCCTGTCCGACTGACCGGAAAGGACGAAGCGCACCGTGTCGGGGTAACGTTCCTTGACCTCGGTCAGCAGGGCCGCACCATCCATGCCCGGCATGCGCATGTCGCTTACGATGACATCGAAGGCCTGTTCCTTCATGATGTCCAGGGCCTCTTGCCCGCTGCCCGCAAAGGCGATTCGCCACTCCCGTTGTAGAGGGAATAGCATCCGTTCAAGGCCCTCGAGGATATTTGGCTCATCATCGACAAAGAGAATCTTTTTCATGTCACACCTCTACCGATTTAGCAGTCTCAGTTTCCGCGAAATTGGCGCGGATCCCGCGTATATGATTGAGGCATTCGGTGAACGCTTCAACAATGTCTGGATCGAAATGAGACTCAGACTCTCCCTGTATGATCGCCACGGCCTTCTCTTCCGGGAAAGCTGGTTTGTATGGACGCTCGGCTCGAAGTGCGTCGTAGACATCCGCCACGGCCACGATCCGAGACTCAATAGGAATCTTGTCTCCGGACAAACGGTCCGGATAGCCCGTTCCATCCCATCTCTCGTGATGACCCCGTGCGATGGAAGAAGCCATGTTGAGCAGAGCATGGCGTTTTGTCTCGGCCGTCGAGAAGGTATGGCTCGCACCGTTCAGGCCACACATGGCCAAGGACTTGGGCTCGTCAGACAGAATCGCGTTACCGATCACGGTGTGCCGCTCTATGACGCGCCTTTCATCTGGAGTCAGTTTCCCCTTCTTCAGCAGAACACTGTCCGGAATGCCGATCTTGCCAACGTCATGTAGGGGGCTTACGAGAAAGAGCAGATCGAGAAACTCTTCGTCCAATCCAAGTCCTTGAGCGAGAATGCGCGAGTACCATCCAACACGCACAACGTGGTTGCCGGTCTCATCATCACGGTACTCACATGCTTTAGCCAGGCGCCACACCACTTCCCGGTGTGCTGCCTCGAGTTCGCTCGTGCGTGTTTTGATCGTCTGGTCAAGCGTCTCAACCTGTCCGGCGATCTGATCCTCATAGAACTTTAAACGAAGCGCACTGCGAATGCGGGCCAGGAGGTCCTCGCGATTGATGGGCTTGTTGAGCAGGTCCGTCGCCCCGAGGTCAAGAGCTTTGCGCTTCAGCCGGGTGTCACAGTCTCCCGTTAGAATGATT
>JAACEL010000350.1 GCA_011682535.1 Nitrospiraceae bacterium
GAAAGTTCGGGGGGCGATGGGGAAAGCGAGGTCTTCGCTGGCGAGGGTCTCGATCAGTTCGAACACGCGAATGGCGGGTTCGGCGTCGAAACGGCTCTCGCGGCCCTCAGCCACCTCCCCCCCCATGCTGAAAATCATGCCTGCGATGGTGGAGCAATCGACGGAGACGGCATAGGCGGCTTTTCCGGTCTGGGCCTTGACCTTCCGGCAGTGATCGAGGAACTCGTCCCAAGTCTGGGGAGGGGCGGTGATACCGGCCTTGCCGAGGACGGTTTTGTTGAAATAGAGCATCAGCGTGCTCTTGCAGAAGGGGAAGGAATACATGTGTCCGCCGAGTTCGGGGTAGGTGTTGGTCTCGAGCACGACGGGCAGGAAGTCGTCGAGGTCCTCTTTGGAAAAGCCGGTCTTGGGATCGTTGACAAAGGAGTCGAGGGCGAGCACGGCCCCGGCTTGCACGTACTCGGTCGTCATGCTTTGGTAGCCGACGGCCATGCTGGGCAGTACACGGGCCTGCATGCTGGCGGACACTTTGCGGAAGATGTCGGAGTAACCGCCGCTGTGCTCGACCTTGATGGGCAGGGCGCTGGCGCGGGTCGCGTTGAACTCGTCGGCGAGGGTACGAAGCAGTTCGGCGGTCTCGGTGGTCTGCCGGTCCCAGAATACGGCGGCCTTCGTATCGATGGGACGGAACTTCTCGGTTGCGTCGGGGTCGACCTGGCCCGGACCTCCACAGCCCGTCGCGGCGAGTAGAAGAGCACAGGCCATTGCAGCGAAGGCAAGTCGTGTCATGGTGGTCGTCATCCCTTGATTCCGGCGCCGAGCGATCCTTCCAGGAAGTACTTCTGCGCGGCGAAGTATAGCGCCACGGTGGGAAGGATGACAATGGTAGAGGCGCACATGAGCAGGTGCAGGCGGACGCCTTCGGCCCCGGAGAAGACCGTCAGGCCGACCTGGACTACGCGCATGCGGTCTTCGCTGGTGACGACGAGGGGCCAGATGAGGGAGTTGTAGCTGCCGAGAAAGGCGAAGAGGCCGACGGTGACCACCATGGGTTTGACGAGGGGGGCGGCGATGCGGATGAGGAAGCGCAGATGACCGCAGCCGTCGACTTTGGCGGCGTCGAAGTAGTCGGCGGGCAGGGCGAGGAAGGCCTGGCGCATGAGGAAAATGGAGAAGGCGTTGGCACACCAGGGGACGATAAGGGCGGGGTAGCGGTTGTACCAGCCGAGTTTGTAGATGATGGCGAAGTTGGGGATGAGGGTGACTTCGAAGGGAATCATCATGGTGGCAAGCACGAGTCCGAAAATGAGGCGCTTGGCGGGGAACTCGAGGCGGGCGAAGGCGTAGCCGGCCATAAGGGAGGTGGCAATGACGCTGGCAGTGACGGCAACGGCGACGATGAAGGAGTTGAGGAAGTAGGCGCCGAAGGGGGCCGCTTTGAAGGTGTCGAGGAGATTATGCCACTGCCAGTGCCTGGGGAAGAGGACGAGTGGGGTGGAGATGGCTTCGGGGAGGGTCTTGAAAGCGGTGCTGATCATCCAGACGAATGGAAAGGTGGTGATGAACGCTCCGGCGGCGAGGATGGCATAGGATAGGGTCCGGCCTCTCATTCGTAGTGCACCTTTCGTCCGATGAAGCGCCATTGGATGACGGTGAGCAACACGATGGCGATGCACAGCAAGGTGGCGACGGCGGCCCCGTAGCCCCAGCGCTGGTACTCGTAGAAGCTGGAGTAGATGTAGACGGTGAGGTTCTGGGTGGTGTCGACGGGGCCGCGCCCGTTTCCGGTGAGGGCGTAGAAAGAGTTGAAGGCTTGGAAGGATTTGATCACGCTGACGATGGCGAGGAAAAAGATCGTGGGCGACAGCAGGGGGATGACGACTCTTCGGATCACTTGGAAGGCGTTGGCGCCGTCGATGCGGGCGGCCTCTTCCAGTTCGCGGGGGATTGCGGTGAGTCCAGCGAGGAAGATAACGGTCATGAAGCCGCTGGCATGCCAGACTTCGAAGAGAATGATGCAGCAGAGGGCGAGGCTGGGGCCGATGTCGGGCGGGACGTGTCCGGCGGTGAGCAGATTGAGCACGCCGCGCGGTTCGAGCAGCCATTCGAGGCGGGGGCCTCCCGCCCACTCGATGAGGGCGTTGGCCAAGCCGTATTGGGGATTGAGGATGGCGCGCCACACCATGGCGGCGGCGACGGCGGAGGTAACATAGGGCAGGAAGTAGACGGTGCGGAAGAAGCCGCGGCCGCGGACGATGTGGAAGAGGGCGTAGGCGATCAGGAAGCTGAGCGCCATGGTAACGGGGATGGTGCCGAGAGCGTAGTAGAGGGTAACGAGGAAGCTGTCCCAGAAAGCCTCGGAATCGAGGGCGGTGCGGAAGTTCCCGAGTCCGACGAATGGCCCCATCCCGTACTTGCCGCCAAAGAGACTCATGTAGATCGCGTAGACCAGCGGCGCCAATCCGAACACGCCCAGTATCAGCAGTGCGGGCGACAAGAGGAAAGCGGCGGCGGCGGCGTCTTTGGTGCGGCGCGTGCGCAAACGTTCGAGGCCGTCGTCGAGGAGGGCGAGGGCGCTGTCGAGTATGCGGAATGGGTTCATCGCGTGGTTCCTGGGCCGCGGGCTTTGCGTGTTGTGTGGCCGGATTATTCCCTATCGGGGAGGACGGATTCCAGGAGATCGAGATTGCGCTGGATAGCGCCTTGGTTGACAAGGACGGCTCGGTGTCCGCGTTCGGCAATCGTGGCGCGTGTTTCCGAGGATGCGAGCAAGTCTTCGAGCGCGCCGCAGAGGTCTTCGGGCGTCTTGACCTGGATGGCGCCACCGGCCTGAACCAACTCGCGGGCGGGATCGACGAAGTTGCGCATGTAGGGACCGAATACAGTGGGTACGCCGAGAGCGGCCGACTCGAGGGGGTTGTGTCCGTTTACGCCGGGGTAGAAGCTGCCACCGATGACGGCGATGGTGGCCAAGGCATAGAACGAGGCCAATTCCCCGACGGTGTCGAGGAAGAAGACGCGCTCGCCCGCGGGTACGCGGCCTTCCTGGACCTCGGAGCGGCGAAGGACGGGCTGTCCGGCGAAGGACTGGAGGGCTTCGTCTATGCGTTTATTGTGGCGCGGCGCGACGACCAGGCGGGCCTGGGGGAACGCGCCGCTCAGGCGGCTCCAGCATTGGGCTGCCAGGGCTTCGTCTCCGGGGCGGGTGCTGCCGAACAGGAGCAGGGGCCGTCCTTCGTTGAAACCGTTCTCGGCGCGAAGGCGGGCGAGGATGGCGGGATCGACGGCGGTGCGTACGCCGTCGAACTTGGTGTTGCCCGTCACGTGTACGTCCGCCGGAGATGCTCCAAGAGCGACGAGGCGGCCGGCGTATTCCTGATTCTGCATGCCGGCGGCGGACAGGGCCCGCACGACGGGCTTGAGCCAAGCGCGGTGGCGTTCGTAGCGCCCGAGGTGTTTGTCGGACAGCCGGCCGTTGACGAGTACCACTGGCGCCCCGAATCGCCGTGTCTGCCAGAGCAGATTGGGCCAAAGCTCGGTTTCGATCAGGACGAGTGCACGGGGTCGAAGCTGACGCACGAACCGCCGCATGCACAGGGGATGATCGAAGGGGAGCCAGGCGGTGTCGACGCCTTCGGCGATGTCGAGGGCGAGTTGACGTCCGGTTACGGTGGAAGCGGTGAGCACAATGGGTACGCCGGGCCAACGCTGGGCCAATGCTTTGAGAATGGGGCGGGCCGTATTGACCTCGCCCACACTGCAGGCCTGCACCCAGATAGGGCACTCCTGGCTCGACGGGGTGGGTATGGTGGGATGAAAACGGGCAAGCAGCGGCCGGTGCCGCTTGCACGCGGCGAGGTAGGTGGCCCCGAACGGCGCGGCGAACGTGGTGGCTACGTTGTAGAGGAACTGGGTCATGGAATGTGAAAGGGCGGCCCTGATGTATTCGGGCCGCCCTGCATGGGTTGCGTGATGCCGGGTTAGTACGAAGCCGCGGGAGGCATGATGGGGGTAGCGCTGGAGGAGCCGCCTCCAGACGCCTCACTGTTGCTTCGCTGCACGCGGCGCGAGGGCTGGACACCACCGACGTTGGCTTCAAAGAAGCGGGCGCCGGTTGTGTCGATGATGGTGGGCGTCACGAAGATCAGCAGGCTGGACTGCTTGATCTGCTTGGACTTGCCCCGGAAGAAGAAGCCCAGGACGGGGATGTCGGCGAGGTAGGGCATCTTCTTAGTACCGCGGATGGTCTGGTCGGACACGAGGCCACCAAGTACGAGGGTATCGCCGTCATGGACGACGACGTTGGTCCAAACGGACTGGGTGGTCGTGTTGGGAAGGGTAATCTCGTCGGTGATCTCGACGCCTTGGACGACGGAACGCTGGGTGAACTTCTTCTCGATGCCCCGGTTGGTAACCTGGGGGTTCAGCCACAGGCGTACCTGGTCGCCGCCGCTGATCTGGGGGGTGACGGAAAGCGTGATGCCGAAGTTGAAGGGCTGGGGGCGCACTTGCTGGGTGTAGGCAAGCTGTCCGCTGCCGCCGAGGGTGGCCTCTGTAGTGGCGATCTGCGTGAATACGGACGAGACGAAGTACTCGGTGCTCAGGTCCACGATAACGGCCGGCTTGCGGTTCATGGTCGTCACGCGCGGCGCGCTCAGTAACTCGCTCTCTTCCAAGCTGTTGAGGTAGTCGAAGATCACGCTGATCTTGTCGCCGTCTTCGTTGTCCGTCAGGATGCCCGTGAGGGAAAACGCTCCGGGCGGGCCGGGGCTGGTGGCCGCTTCCATAACGGCGGAAGCGATCGTGTTGGTAATCACGTTAGAGCCATCGGGCTTCTTGTAAAAGGGAATGTCCTCGGTGACCCCGTCGCCGTTGATGTCGTAGGCATAGGTCTCCTCGACGAGGTCGCTGAGCTGCTGGTTCCGGGTGTTCTGGTCCGACATGGAAACGTTCCACTTGAAGCCAATCTTCTTGAGATCCTCGGCCTTGATGGTGAGGAAGCGGGCCTCGATGCTGACCTGCTTCGGGGCCACGTCGAGTTCGGAAAGCTGGCTCTCAAGAATATCGAGGTTGGTGGGCGTGTTGTGTGCGATGAGCAGGTTGGTCTGAGGGACATAGATCAATCGGGAAATGGGGACCGAACTGCCCGGTTCGTAGACATCGTCGACGAGCATCCGCAGCAAGCGGATGATTTCGGGTTCGTCGCCCTCGACGGTGCTGGCGAGCCCAGTGGACTGGCCAAGGCCGGCTGAGCCTGTGGTTCCGTATTGGCTGCCGGTGGTTCCGTATTGGCTTCCGGTGGTTCCTCCGTACCGATTACTGTTGACGTTACCGGTCTGGCCTGAACTCAGGCCAGCGGTTCCGATGATGGCCGGGGTCTCACCAACTTGAGTGTCGCTGATCGTGCCGAAAAGTTGGGAAATGTTGGCAATCTGGATGCCACCACCGCCACCGCCGCCGTAGCCCCCGCCGCCGCGACCGCCGTAGCCCCCGCCGCCGCCGCCATAGCCCCCGCCGCCGCGACCGCCATAGCCGCCGCCGCCACTGCGTCCGCCGCCGTAGCCGCCACCGCCATAGCCGCCACTACCGCCGTAGCCCCCGCCGCTACT
>JAACEL010000351.1 GCA_011682535.1 Nitrospiraceae bacterium
GCGTGCTTCGCGCACGGCAGCGGCGAAGGCGGCGGCGTTGCGCGTGATCCCTTCGAGGTCGCCGGTGGCGAGCAGTTTGGTGCTGACGATGCCGCCGCCCACGGCGAGGACTGATGCGCCCGCTTTGATGAAGTCGCCCACGTTGCTCAGTTCGACGCCGCCCGTCGGTATGAGCGGTATCTGGGGAAGCGGGCCTTTGACGGCCTTGATGTAGCCGGGACCACCGATGCTGGACGGGAATACCTTGATGAAGTCGGCCCCCGCTTCCCAGGCCGTGAGGATTTCGGTGGGGGTGAACGCACCGGCGGCGATGGGTTTGGCGTAGCGGCGGGCCATCTCGATGACGGGGACGGACAGGGCGGGGGTGACGACGAATTCGGCGCCCGCGAGGACGGCCATGCGGCAGGTCTCCGGGTCGAGGACGGTGCCCACCCCAAGCATGACGCCGGCGTCGGCGAGTTTCTGGGAGGCGGCTTCGATGCAAGCCAGCGCGTCGGGGGTCGTCATGCTGAGTTCGATGCATCGGACGCCGCCCTGGGCTATAGCTTCGACGACTCGCACCAGTTCGCGGCCGCCCGAGTCGGCGCGGATGATCGCCACGATACCGTTGTCGAGCAGGTATTGAATTGCCGCGTACTTGTCCATGGGTGTCCTCCCGCGTTCGATGGCCCCGGCATTCGACCACAGTCGCGAAGGAGGAGTCAAACGGGGCGTTGTGCGCGGCGGACCTTGTTCAGCGCGGCGGACGCGGCGGCTGTCGAACGGACAATGGAACCATGCGCAAAAAAATGCTTTAGAAGATCGGTGAGTTTCGGGTAGACTCGGCGGAAAGATGGAGGCAAGTCATGTCGAAACGAGTTGCTCTAGCCATTGGCGCCCACCCAGATGACATCGAGTTCATGATGGCGGGCACGTTGCTGATGCTCCGGAACGCGGGGTATGAAACCCACCTGCTGAACCAGTGCAACGGTTCTTGCGGGACGGCGACGCAGGACCACGACACGATTATCCTGCGGCGCACGGAGGAGGCGCGCAACGCAGCGAAGTCGCTCGGGGCGACGTTCCATGAGCCGTTGGTGGACGATCTCGATTTGTTATACGAACGCTCGTCCGCGCGGCGGCTGTGTTCGGTGGTGCGCGCGATCGCGCCCGACATCGTGTTGCTGAGTTCGCCGCAGGACTACATGGAAGATCATATGAACGCGTGCCGCCTGGCGGTGACGGCCGTATTCTGCCGCGGCATGCGGAACTTTCCGGTGGATCCGCTGCGCCCTCCGATCGACAAAGAGGTCACGTTGTATCACGCGCTGCCGTGGGGACTGCGCGACAGTCTGCGCCGGTTTGTGCCCGCGGGGCAGTACGTGGACATCAGTTCGGTGCTCGAAGAGAAGATCGCGGCGCTGGCCTGTCACAAGAGTCAGAAGGAGTGGCTGGACGCCAGCCAGGGATTGGATAGCTACCTGATCACGATGAAAGAGATGTCGCGGCAGGTGGGCGAGTCCTCGGGTGTATTCGAGTATGCCGAAGGTTGGCGGCGGCATCTGCACCTTGGATTCTGTGCCGAAGACGCCGACCCGCTCAGCGATGCGCTGGGGGATGCGGTGGCGGTGTCGGCGGGGTACGAGGAAGGGCTGATGCGCGGCTGAAGGCGCGCTCCATCTCAGCCTGGGGTAGGCCTATAGGGGTCATGCGGATGTATTTTCCGACCGAACGTTTGCTATGATCCTGGGGGCCACCTACCGCGAACCGCATACTCGCGAGGAGAGTACGAATGAGTTTGGACACCACCGCCCCGGAAGTCGCCTTTGCGGTCAACATCGTGCGCAAGTCGGCGCAAATGGCACAGCGCGTCCTATCCGGTATGGCTCTGATAAATCTTACCAAGAGCGATTTCTCGCCCGTGACCGTGAGCGATTTTGCCCTCCAGGCGATCACGTCCAAGGCACTTCTGGAAACCTTCCCGAATGAGCCCCTCGTCGCCGAGGAAGTGTCGGATGAGTTGCGACGGAACGCCGGCGTGTTGGACGCAGTGCTTCAGTTCGTGCGCAAGGAACTGCCGGACGCTACCGAAGACGATGTCTGCGGCTGGATCGACCGCGGTGCGGGCGACCCGGCGCCGCGATGCTGGGTGATGGACCCCATCGACGGCACGAAGGGGTATCTGCGTGGCGGCCAATACGCCGTCGCGCTGGCGCTGCTCCAGGACGGCCAGGTCCAGATGGGCGTGTTCGGCTGCCCGAACTTGGGCGAAGGCTGCGTACCCGATTCCTGCGGTGTGGGTATGCTGGTGGTCGCCGTGCGCGGTCAAGGCGCTTGGCAAACGCTGCTTCAGGATGAGAACGCGCCGTTCGACCCCATGCGCGTGTCGGACTGCGCGGATCCTGCCGCCGCCCGGCTGTTGCGTTCGGTCGAGGCGGGCCATACTAACGTCTCCCAGATCGATCGACTCGTCGAGGCCATGTCCATCTCCGCCGAACCCGTGATCATGGACAGTATGGCGAAGTACGCCGTCCTCGGTGCAGGCAATGGCGACCTGCTGGTGCGATTGCTTTCAGATAGACAACCCGACTACCGCGAGAAGATCTGGGACCAGGCCGCCGGTTCGATTATCGTCGAAGAAGCCGGTGGACGCATCACCGACTTGAGCGGCAAAGGCCTCGACTTCAGCCAGGGGCGCACCTTGGCCCGGAATCGTGGTATCCTCGCAACGAACGGCGCGCTGCATGACGCGGCCCTGGAGACGCTGGCCAAAGTCGGCGCCGCGTAGCTTGGGAGAACGATGTGGCAACGATCCTAGTGACGGGTGGGGCGGGATTCGTAGGCTCACATTTGGCCCGGGGACTCCGCCGGGAACGCACGCAGGACCGAGTCGTCGCGCTGGACAACCTCAGGCGCCGCGGCGCAGAACTCAACATCCCCCGTCTGCGCGAGGCGGGCGTCGAATTCCTGCACGGCGACATCCGCAACCCCGAAGACCTCGACGAAGCGGGCCCGGTCGATCTCATCGTGGAGTGCAGCGCCGAGCCGTCCGTGCTGGCCGGCTACGACGCGTCGCCCCGTTACCTCGTCAACACCAACCTCGGCGGCACCGTCAACTGCCTCGAACACGCCCGCAAACACGCCGCTGCCATCCTCTTCCTCTCCACCAGCCGCGTCTACCCCGTCGCCCCGCTCAACGCGGCCGCCTACATCGAGGAAGAAACGCGGTTCGCCCTCACGGACGACCAAGCCATGCCCGGCCTCTCGGCGCGCGGCGTGTCCGAAGCCTTCCCGCTGGAAGGCACGCGCTCGCTCTATGGCGCCACCAAGCTCTGCTCCGAACTCCTGCTGCGGGAATACCTTGAAATGTACAGCCTGCGCGGCGTCGTCAACCGCTGCGGCCTGCTCACCGGACCCTGGCAGATGGGCAAAGTGGACCAGGGCGTGGTGGTTCTGTGGGCCGCGCGCCACATCTACGGTGGCCCGCTCCAGTATATCGGCTATGGCGGGCAGGGCAAGCAGGTCCGCGACCTGCTGCACGTGGACGACCTGCTGCGCCTCATCCTCTATCAAATCGACCATCTCGATGCGCTTTCCGGCGAGATCTTCAACGTGGGCGGCGGCGCCGCCGTGAGCGTCTCGCTCCGCGAACTGACCGCCCTCTGCCAGGAGATCACCGGTAACGCCATCGACATCGGTAGCGAGCCGTCCAACCGCCCGGCCGACATCCCCATCTACATCACAGATCACTCGCGGGTGACGAAGCGAACCGGCTGGATTCCGCAGCGCGGCGTGCGCGACACGCTCGAGGAAATCTGCGCCTGGATCCGGGACAACCGCGAGGCCTTGGCCCCTATCCTGTCTTAGAAAACGTGTTCGCAAATGCCGTGACGAGTTGCTTCCCGAAAGTTCCTTGAGAGTAGGGTAGAGATTGTCTTGTCAATAAGGCGGTATCAGAACGAAGTACGCAAAAACCGGAAGAGCCTTATATCGCATCAGTCTCCACTCTCCAGATCATCGCGGAGGTGGCGCAGCTTGCTGAGGGTATCTTCGTCCATGCGGTTCTCCAGTCGATTCTGGGTGTCGGGGCGTTTCATCTGGGACATGCTGGCGCGTGCGTCGGCGGCGTACGAGCGCACACTGGCGATGAAGTTGTCCGGCTCCATGACAAGGGCGCCGAGGCTTTGGCAGAAGGAGCGGATGCCGCGGTCGCCGCTGACGACGATGATGTTGCGGCGGTCGGCGCTTTTGTAGATGGTGCGTTCGATGATGGCGTCGGCCGATTTCTCGCCGTGGGAGTAGATGACCTTGAGGCCGGGCACGCCGGGCATCGGCTGGACGGCGGGGGTGCGGTGGCCGCGTCCGTCGAAGATGATCTTGGCTTTGTGTCCCGTTGCGGCGCAGAAGGTGGCCACTTTCTCGATGAGGGCTTCGCGTGCGGCCTCGAAGTCGCGCATCGCGATGGGCTTGAGGACCGAGGAGAAGTGGATGACGTTGTAGCCGTCAATGTAATACAGCGTGGCCATGGCGTTCGCTATTCCTGGTATTCGCGGCGTACGCGGGGGCCGATGCCGGTGAGGATGTCGTACGGGATGGTCTTGGCGCGCTCGGCCAATTCCTCCACCGTGACCGATTCCTTTCCGCCCGTACCGATGAGGGTGACGGTGTCGCTTACCGAGACGCCGGGTACTTTGGAGACGTCGGCCACGATCTGGTCCATGGACACGGCGCCGCGCACGCGGCAGCGTTGCCCGCGGATAAGGACGTCGGCGTTGTTGGCCAGCGCGTGCTTATAGCCGTCGCCATACCCCACGGGAACGATGGCAGCCCGCATAGGTTCAACGGCGGTGTAGGTTCGTCCGTAGCCGATGTCGTGTCCGGGTTCGATGGTCTTCAGCAGGACAATGCGCGATTCCCAGCGTAGCACCGGCTGGAGCAAGGCCGGCGGCGGGCCGGCGGTGGGCCAAACGCCGTAGGTCATCAGTCCGGCGCGCACCATGCCGAAGGCGGCACTTGGGTAGTTGATGATGCCCGCGCTGTTGGCGGCGTGGGCGGTTTCGTAGGGGATGCCGTTCTTGTCCAGTTCCCGCAACAGGCGTTTGAAAATCTTAATTTGGTCGAGGGTGAAGGCGTCGTCTTTCCGGTCGGCGACGGGGAAGTGGGTGGCGACGCCTTCGATGTCGATGTTGGAGATGCGGGTCATGAAGAGCATGTCGCTGATGGCGTTCCCGACGGTGAACCCCTGGCGCCCCATGCCGGTGTCGACCTTGCAGTGGACGGGGAGAACCTTGTTGGCTTTGTGGGCGATTTCGCCCAGGCGCTCGGCGGTGGCCACGTCGGATACCATGAGCCGGAGGTTGTGCTCGACCACGAGGGGCAGGCATTCGGGCGCGGGCTGCACCATGACGAGCGCCGGAATTTCGACGCCGCCCTCGCGCAGCGCGAGGGCGGCGTCGATGGTGGCGACTCCCAGCATGGCGGCGCCGGCCTCTTGGGCTTTGCGTGCCATGGGCACGAGGCCGTGGCCGTAGGCGTTGGCTTTGACGACGGCCATGACGGCGCACTCGGGGGGGATGAGATGGCGCACCGTTCCCAGGTTGTGGGCGTACGCTTTGAGATC
>JAACEL010000352.1 GCA_011682535.1 Nitrospiraceae bacterium
GGCTATTCCTGCGGTTTTGCTCAATCGTCGCGCTCAAATCCGACGCAAATCTGAGCACGGAAACGGCAAACTTATTCTTGCACGAGCCCTAAGAGGAGGTGGCGGCCGGCGGGCGGTAAACGTAGATCTGGTTGCCTCCGGAGCGCTTGGCGTCAAACATCATGGCGTCGGTGAACTGAATGAAGGTCCGCAACGAGTGACCTTTGCGGTAGGTCATCAGGCCGATGCTGACGGTCAAGGCGTCGAATCGGCGGGTTTCGAAGCCTTCGCGGATACGTTCGGCGATGGAGTGGGCTTGTTCCTCGTCGGCTTCGGGCAGTATCAAGGTGAATTCGTCACCACCATACCGGAACCCCAAGTCGACGTGTTCACGGGTGCATTCCATGACGATCTGACCGGTCGCCTGGAGCACGTTATCGCCAGCGAGATGACCGTGGCAGTCGTTGTAGGTTTTGAACTGGTCGATGTCGAACAAGAGCAGCGAGAGGGGATGGTTCTGGCGGCGGGCACGTTCGATCTCGGCGGCCAGCCGATCATAGAAATGACGTTGGTTGTAGAGTCCCGTCAGCGAGTCCTTGATGGACATCTCCTTGAGTTCGCATTCGAGCTGTTTTTGGCGGGTGATGTCCTTGCAGATCGCTAGGGTGGAGGCCACGTTGCCGTCGGCGTCGTGTACGAACGAAAAGGACATGCTGGCCGGGATGACGGTGTCGTTCTTGTGCAGCAATTCCGTCTCGTAGTTCTGCAACTTGGTGCGCTCGTCAAGGAGGCGTGTGATGTGGTGGGCCTCTTCGATGCCGCCTGCGTAGAATTTCTCGATGGGGGCGCCGATCCACTCTTCCTGGGTGTAGCCCAGCATGCGGACGCCGCCTTCGTTGACGAAAGTGACTTTGCCTTCGGCGTCGGTGGTGATGATGGCGTCGGCGGTGCTGTGCAGGAGGTTCTCGAGGTACTCCTTGGTGGCGCGCAGTTCCTGGTTGGCCTCTTCGATGTCCTTGGTGGCTTCGCGCACGCGCCGCTCGAGTTCCTTCTCGTGTTCGCGCCGGCCGATGATCAGGGAGCGTTTCTCGATGACGCGGCTGACGCAGAGCGAGATCTCGCTCAGGTCGAAGGGCTTGAGTACATAGTCTTCAGCCCCCAGGCGCATGGCCTGGACGGCGTTCTTGACGTCGGGCAGGGCGGTGACGACGATGATGGCGAGATCGGGATCGAGGCGTTTGCACTCGCGTACCACCTCGATTCCGTGCATTTCGGGCATCTTGAGGTCGGTGAGGAGTACGGTGAACTGGTCTTCGTTCTTGACCCGCTCGATAGCCTCGAGGGGAGAGGTGGTGCCGCTACAGTCGTAGCCCTCGTCTTCCAGGTGTTCCCCCAGCACGTCCAGTACGTGGGGCTCGTCGTCCAGAATCAGAAGTCGCTCTTTCAATATACTGGTTCCATACGTTGGCAGCGCACACAGACGGCGCCGCCGCGCCAGCGTGCCCCCAACTCGCCTGTCATACCAGAACAAGCCCGTAGTTGCGTATAGGATCCGCGGTGTCGCGAGTCCACGGCGTGAAGCGCATGACTCCGGTTGACCTGCCCCGGAGGCGGGGTCAGGGCGGCCCGGTTACAGCCACTTCACCACTGCAATCATCACGATGACCGAGGCGACCCCCATGGTCTTCTGCAGCTTCGTCGGGGACTTGCTCTCATCGGTCTCCTTGCTGCCCGACAGCATGCCGACATCCTTCACGCCTGCGAGTTTCTTGTCGCCCGCACCAGTGGCGACGCCTTCTTTGGCGTCAGCGACGCCGGCCACTAGGCACAGCAGCAGGCACACGATGACGCACAGGAAAGCAATTTTTACCAGTTTGTCGTTTTTCATGTCCCGTATTCCCGTTGTCCATTCATTATCATTTTACCCGAGTGCCCGGCAAAGTGCAATCCAAGGGACGGGATTCTTCCGAATCGCCGGATAACTCCGCCGTGGCGCGCGGGGCAAGCTCAGCCTCGCACCCCTGCCAAACACGACACTCACCTGTTCGGTGTTGGTGTGGCGGAGCGTAACTCAGGCATCATCTGGTACTTCGGGCGCGTTACAATACGCCACCCGGCGTTCGGGGATTCTAGAGTTTGACGATTGTGCCCGTCTGGACCGCTTCGAGCGTGGCCAGTGAGACGCGCAGGCTCTCGATGGCATCCCGGTAGGAACTGCGTACCTTGGAGAAGTCGCCCGTCTTGACCGCCTCGATAAAGGTGGCGTCGATCTTGGGGCTGGTGTCCGCTTGGATGGTCTCGGACTGGGTTTCGCCGTCGATCTTGCGGATGACAGTCATCTTGTCGTAGTCGATCTTGAGCCGGAAGTCCGTGGTGAAGATGTCGAAGAGGACCTCGAACATGTAGTTGACCTGGCACGAGCACATGAAGGTTGCGGGCACGCCGGAGCGGAACCGCATGAGGAGTGTGGTGGCGTCCCAGATGTTGTAGTCGTGCAGTTGGAGGCCGGCCGTCTCGGTGGATTCCGAGCCAGCGCCCAACGCGGTGGCGTCGAGCGAATCGGCGGTGACCACGGCGCCCTGGCGTTTGGATGCGGCGATCCATTCCACATCGCCCAGCACGTAGCGCATCAGGTCGAGCATATGGGTGGCTTGCTCGGTGATCTGGCCGCCGGAGAGCGCCAGGCGCGTGTACCACCCGCCGATGGCCCCGCAGACGTAGTGGCCTTGAACGGCGTTGATGAAGGTGTTCTTCAGCATCTCCTTGGCTTGGTCCATGATGTCGAGGTAACGGATTTGGTAGCCGACGCATGTGCCGATATTGTGCTTCTCGATGCGTTCGAGGATGTCGTCCATCAGGTCTTGCCGCAGTGCGAGGGGCTTTTCCACGAAGAAGGGGAGACCCTTTTGGATAACGTCGATCTCGGGTTCGCCGTGCTGGTGTGGGGGGATCGAGATGTAGCAGCAGTCGAGGTCTTCATCGGCCAACATGGTCTTGTGACTGGCGTAGGCCTTGGCGTTGTGCTTGTCGGCGGTTGCTTGGGCCCGGTCGAGTGCGAGGTCGGCTACGGCCACGATTTGCGCGTCGGGGACGTCCTCGATCATGTCCATGTGCCAGTTTGCGTTGCCGCCCGCCCCGATAAAGCCGATCTTCACTGCCATTGCTATTCTCCTTAGCCGTTGCGCGTCCCCAGATGCACGTTCCCATTTTCGTACTGAGCCTAGATGGTAGTCCGATGGGAGGCGATCTTCAAGCTTCCTTCGGAGGATCTGCCCAATTATCCGCTCGATGTGTACTTGACAGGGCCTTGGCGAATCCGGGATGATCGAGAAGCTTGCGCAGGACTCCATCCGAATTGTGGTGATACCTTAGGTATGCGCTATTCCCGCTCGATAGTTGTGGCTTGTCTCGCCTTGGCGTTCCTTTGCGGGTGCTCCGGCACTCAAGAGAACGAAGCGCCCTCCGAATCCGCGCCCGAAAACAGTGGCGCCGTGATTCGCGTCGATCTCAACCTCTACACTCCCGGCACGATTCCCCAGGGCATCGGCGATCCCGTCAACGTTTCGCAGGAGTTGGCCGACGAGTGGCACGCCAAGCGGGGCGGCCCGAAGATCAAGTACCAGATCCTGGTCAACACCGGCAGCAGCGAAGGCGAATGGCTCAAGACCCAGTTGGTCGGAGGTATCGCCCCGGAGATTGTGAGCCTCAACGCCGAAGTCGTCTGGCCCGACGTGGACAAGGGCTGGTTCGTGCCGCTGGACGAATTTCTGGAACGCCCCAATCCCTACGCGCCCGGCAATGAACATTGGCTCGATCTCTTCAGCAACCAGGCGCTGATGGGGGCCAAGCGCGCGCCGGACGGCAAGTTGTATTGCATCTCAATCGATATTGTCGAGACGGGGATCTTCTACAATAAGGGGTTGTTGGAAAAGGCGGGCGTAACCTCGATTCCTCAGACGTGGGCCGAGATGGACGACGCCTTGGGAAAGCTGGCCGAATTGGGCGTGACGCCGATGACGTCGGCTGGCAATCTGGCGTCCGACTGGGGGCAGGACATTATCTTCGAGATGCTGTACCGGGACATTCTGCCGCGTATGGACGTCATTCCCTCACGCGCGGATGCCGAAGGTTACCTCGGTCATTACCTCGAGGCGAGCGAGGCCGGATTTCTT
Source organism: Nitrospiraceae bacterium (assembly GCA_011682535.1). Taxonomy (GTDB): domain Bacteria; phylum Hydrogenedentota; class Hydrogenedentia; order Hydrogenedentales; family SLHB01; genus JAACEL01. The sequence goes on from JAACEL010000352.1 coordinate 4,152, forward strand.
TTCACCAAAGGCTTCTTCACCCGCCGCGATCCGCGGTGGCGCGAGATGAACCGTATTCTCAAGGAATGGCGCAGGCACTGGGCGCGTGAGTTGAAGAACAGCGACCCGGTGCGTCTGTTTCTCACGGGGCGTCTGGGGATGTTCTGGGACGGCTCGTGGTTCATCCGGCGCATCGCCACCGACCCGTATGTGGATTTCGAGTGGGGCGTGACGTACATTCCCACGCTGACCAAGGCAACAAGCCGGTTCGGTTCGGGCACGCCGGCCACCGTGATCGGCGGCGCCGCCATCCAACTCCACGTCACCAACAGCGCGAACCTCAACGGCAACCTCGAAGACTGCATCGACTACCTGATGTACCTCACGGCTCCGCAGAATATCGAACGGATGACGTCGGAGGCGCTGGTTTTCATCCCCAACATCAAAGGGGCCCGCATGGACGAGCGCTTGGCGCCGTTTGGCGACATTTTCCGGCGGCAGTACTGCGCGATCAAGTGGCTGGAGTCGATGGACGGGAAATACAAGAAGTATTGGCGGCGGATGCTGGACTACTACCTGAACGATGGCGTTGAGTTGGACGAATTCCTGGCAATGCTGGAGGACAACTTCGCAGGATGGGTGCAAAGCCATCGCGAGGAGGAAGGTTGGGACTTCGACCTTATGGAGAAGGCATGGGCTCAGAACGCGGAGGCGCTGAGTCGTGAACTCGAACCCGTCTCTTAAGCCCTCCAAACGAGGCCGCCGCGCCGACCGTCCGCCGCTGTGGCTGATCTATTTGTTGCTGCTGGGGCCGGTGGGGTCGCTATTCATCTTCAACTATATCCCGGCGTTCTCTGCCCTGTATCACGCGTTCACGTCATGGGACGTAGGCGCCGAGAGCACGTGGGTGGGGCTGGCGAACTTTCGCGAGATGTTCACGGACCCGGTTCTCCACCAGAGCATTCTCAACCTGCTCAAGCTGGGCACGTTCGTGTTCGCCGTCTCCCTGACGGTTCCATTCATGCTGGCGGAGATGATCTATCATCTCAAGTCCGAGCAGGCCAGCTACTTGTGCCGCGTGGCGGTGGTGTTTCCGATGATCGTGCCGGGCGTGGTGGTCTTCATGCTCTGGGGGTACCTGTACTCCGACGCGGGCGTATTGACCGAACTGCTCATGGCGTTGGGCCTGCACGACTATGTCTACGGCTGGCTCAGCCATCCGAAAACAGCCCTGTGGGCGGTTGCTTTTGTCGGGTTTCCGTTCGCGAACGGCGTCAACACGCTCATCTTTTATGCGGGTCTTACCAATATCCCCGGCAGCGTGTTGGAGGCGGCGGAGTTGGACGGCTTGGGCGCCTTGGGGCGCATCGTCCGTATCCACATCCCGCTCGTGTTGCAGCAGGTCAAGCTGCTGGTGGTATTGTCGGTGATCGGCGTCGTGAATGGGTTTGAATCAATCTACATTCCAGGTTACGAGACCATGGTGCCGGGATTGTACATGTTCCTCAACGGGTTCAGCTATCAGCGGATGGGGTACGCGTGCGCGATCGGCATGACGATGCTGGCATTCCTGTTGATATTCACGGTGGCGTTGAACCGTTTCGTCCGTACTGAAGACTACGACCCCGGAGCCTAGCGATGAACAGCCCGTACGGTCATTCGCGTTTTGTGGAGCGTTCGCTGGGCGTTGCCTGGCGGCTGCTGCTGGTGACGATCCTCTTCTTGACGTTCTTCCCGTTCGTGTTCATGTTGATGACGGCGTTCAAGGACACCCACCAGTTCTACCACTCTTTCTGGTTGCCGGCGTGGCCGCCGCACCTGGACAACTTCGTGACGGCGTTCAACGATATGAAGTTTTACATATTCAACAGCCTGTTGGTGACCGGCCTGAGCGTGTCGGGCGTTGTGGTGGGGTCGACGCTGGCCGGGTTCGTGTTTGCGCGCTACGATTTCCCCGGGCGCGAGTTGTTGTACTACGGGATCATCGCCGTCATGATGATCCCGGGCGCGCTGATGCTGATTCCCTCGTTCGTGTGGGTCAAGCAACTGCGCCTCATCGATACCTACTCCGTGATGGTGCTGCCCTACATCGCCGGGGGGCAGATCATGGGAATCTATCTGCTGCGCGGGTTCTTCAGCCAGATCGATAACGCGCTGTTCGAGGCGTCGCAGGTGGACGGGGCGGGCGTGTTCCGCCAGATCTGGCACATCGCCCTGCCGCTGGCCAAGCCTATCCTCGGCGTGGTCGCCATCATCAGCGCCTTGGGCGTCTGGAACCAATTCCTCTGGCCTTTGGTAACGACATCGAGCGAAGACGTGATGGTGCTAACGGTGGGCATGTTGCGCTACAATTCACGCGTGGGCGGGCAGTATGGCCTGATGTTCGCCGGCTACACGATTTCGGCGATCCCGTTGGGCATTCTGTTCGTGCTGACTACACGGACTTTTATGAAAGGCATTACGAGCGGAGCGCTGAAAGCCTAGGCGCTTCTCGTATCTTTCAAACGGACGGAAGGAGTGGCGTGAATGGCACCGCAACTGGGTTGGCTCGTCTTGTGTTGTGCGTTGGCGATGTTGGTCGGTGGCTTCTCATTCGCAGCGGAACCCGCTCCCCTCTGTTTCGACCTTGTCGACAACGCTGAACCGGCGTCCGATGTTCCCACAATTGAACCCTGGATAACAGTGGAGTTGGACCCCGACTACGGTGGGTTGTGGGTCGTGGCGGGGGATCTGGACGGCGACGGTGAGGTGGAGATCGTCAGCGCCGAGAATCACAACGAGGGAGACGTCCACTATACGAGCACGGCCGTCGCGCAGAAGCTCGACGGCACGGTGCTGTGGCGCTGGGGCAAGCCCGGCATCGGCCGCAAGAACTGGCATCACGACGTGGCCTGCCAAATCCACGATTGGGATGGCGACGGCCGCAACGAGGTCGTGGTGTGTGCCGAGGACGCCATCGTGGAACTGGACGGGGCGACAGGGCAGGAAAAACGCCGCATTCCCATTCCGAAAGACGCGACGGACTGCCTCGTGTTTTGCAACCTGAGTGGTGGCGCCCGCGCTTCCGATGTGCTCGTCAAGGACCGCTACCATCGGATCTGGGCCTACAACCAGGCCGGCGAGCTGCTCTGGAACGTCAACAACCCGGGGAAGTACCTCACGGCCCACCAGCCGCGTCCCATGGACGTCGACGGCGACGGACGCGACGAATTGATGGCGGGTTATGCGTTGCTGAACGCCGACGGATCGGTGCGCTGGGTGTTCGAGTCGAAAGCGGTGGACCTGAAGCGCGGTCATCTGGACTGTGCGCGTGTGGTGAAGCGGGGGGCGAAGCCAGAAGACTGGCGCATTGCACTGACGTGCTGCGGCGCCAATAATCTAGCCGTGGTGGACGGCGCCGGGAAGACCATCTGGGAACGGAGCGGCCAGCACTTCGAATCGATCACCATCGGCGATATCGTGCCCGGGCGTCCCGGACCGCATCTCCTCGTGGACATCGACCATCGTCCGGAAGGCGAAGGGCCTCTG
>JAACEL010000353.1 GCA_011682535.1 Nitrospiraceae bacterium
CATGATGATGTTATGATGTGGTAGCTTGAAGTCGGGGATGTTGGCGGCGATGATCGGACTGCACTCGGTGGCCCCGTACCCCTCCAGCGGCTCGACGCCGAATTTCTCGATGTAGGCTTCACGGACCCGGTTGGGCAGGCGCTCCGCGCCGCAGATGACGAAATCGAGACTTTTCATTTGCTCCGTCGTGCAGCGCCGGATGAAATTTTGCAGAAAGGTGGGGGTGGCCGTGAAAAAGCGAGCCTTGTACTTCTTGATCAGTTTGCCGATGGCCTGCGGTTCCAGCGGGCTGGGGTGGAACACCGCCGACATGCCGGTGATGAGCGGCGCCCACAACGTGCCGGTGAAGCCGTAGGAATGGAAGAAGGGGAGGAAGCCCATCATCACGTCGCCGCGCTTGTAGGGGAAAACCTGCGACGCTGCGTCGATGTTGATGAGGATGTTGCGCTGCGTGAGCATGACGCCCTTGGGTTCGCCTTCGCTGCCGCTCGAGAAGATCACCGTGGCCAGATCCTCGCTGGTGCGTCCGGGAGGGGAACCCAGGAGGCGCTCCAGCAGGCGCACGGGGCAAAACAGGCCCAGCAGCAGGCCAACGATGCGATCGGCTTTGGTGACGGTTGCCATCACGTCTTCCAGGTAGATGGGCTCGGCCGGTACGTCTACCGGCACTCGATCGAGGAATGCTTTCGCCGTAATGCAGTGGGTCATTTCGCAGCGCTTGGCGCAACCTTCGAGCGTGGAGTTTGTCGCGGTGTAATTGAGATTCACGGGAACGCGTCCCATCACCTGCAGCGCAATGTTGGTCAGCGTGCCGCCCACGGAGGGGGGCACCATGATGCCCACCATCTTCTCACTGCCGAGCAACTGCTTCAGTTTGCGCGCCAGGATCACCGTGCCCGCCATCGTGCGGTACGCGGGCAACGCACCCGAACGCGCGTCGGCCACGGTCAGCATCTTCGGGTGGCGGCGCGCCATTTTGAAGAAACCCCGGTGAAGGAGTGCGGGCTTCGGCCGCCGCGCGCTCCACGCGCGCTCGGACAGATCCTGCACGGCCATGCGCAGTTGGCGCGGCGTGGACGTGTTGGGCATGGGTTCGCCAAACTCGACGCGAATGGGGTAGGGGATACGCTTGGGCCATTTCTTGAAGAAGCGCCCGTCCGAGAAGCTTAACAGGCTGCCCCAGAGGCCGTCTAAATAGACGGGGATGATGGGGGCGTCCGTGCCGCGCACGACGCGCTGGTAGCCCTTCTGGAACGACAGCAACTGTCCCGTTCGCGTGATACCCCCTTCGGGGAACAGGCACACCAGCCTCCCCGCCAGCACCTCGTCGCGTGCCTGCGACAAGGACTTGGCCAACGCACCCGGGCCATCGGAGGCCGCGATGGGGATTACGTCGAGCGCCCAGAGGAAGCGGCGCATCCACCAGGACTCGACGTAGCTACGGAAACCGAGGAACGACACGGGACGGTCGAGGGCGTTGGTGACCACGCCCGGGTCGGCAAAGGAGGTGTGGTTCGCCACCAGCAACGCGCCGCCTTTGGTAGGGACGTTCTCCGCCCCGTACACCTTGATGCGGTACAGCGTGTTCGTCAGGAACCACAGGATGCAGCGGATAAGGAAGTAAGGCAGTTTCCAGATGAGGTAGACCAGGACGAGCAGCGACAGGACGGCCGTTAACAGGAAGATCTGATACGGCGTGACCCCCGCCGCGCTCAGCATCAAGAGCAGCGCTCCCGCCAGCAGCATGCCCACGAACGTCAACATGTTGATCGCGGCAATCGTTCCGCCTTTAGACTCCTTAGGGCTCAAGTACTGGATGGAGGCCTGCAGCGGGACGTTGAAGGCGCCGCCGAAGAAGCCCATCAGGCCCAGCAGGCAATGGAGCACCAAGCGCGAAGGCTGTTCGAAGTACAGTGCCACGCAGCAACCCGCCAGTCCCAGCAGCGCGACCGGCACGATCCCCAACTCGATTCGCTCGCGAGATAGATAACCCGCCGCCAAGCTCCCCAACCCGATTCCCAGAATAAGCCACGCCTGCATAATACTGACCTGCGTTGCCGTCATCCCCAGCGTGGCCGAGCCAAAGCTAATCAGATTGTTGCGCAGGAATGTCCCCACGAACCAGAAATACACGTAGCCCACCACCGCGATGAGAAGGACGCGATTGGCGCAGATATCCTTGAAATAGCCCCTCACCCCCATCCAGGGATTTGCGTTGATCTTGCGCCCTGGATTGGCGACCGCCGGGCGCGTGATGCCGTAGGCCATCGCCACACCCAAACATGAAAGTCCCGCCAACAGAAACCCGGCCCAATACGTGTCCTCGCCCAGCTTGTCATAGATCGGGCCCGCCGCCCCCACACCCGCCAGGATGGCCACCATCGTGCCCAGCGCCAACACCCCATTGGCCCACGACAGCCGCGACTCCGGCAAGATCTCCGGCAGGATCCCGTATTTCGACGGACTGAAGAACGCGCTCTGACTGGCCATCAAGAACAACAGGCACCATAGTGCCAGCGGCGAACCCATGAAGAACGCCACCGCCCCCAGCAACATCACCCCCACTTCTAGATACTTCGACCACACCGTAACGCGTTTCTTACTATAGCGGTCGGACAACGCCCCAAATAGACCCGGCAAGAGGATGGATGGAAGAGAGAACACGATCGTAGCTATCGACGTGATCCATGCCGTCTTCGCCTCGGCCGCCGCCCCCACTAAGTTACTGGCGTACAAGCCCACCAGGAAGTAGATGACCAAGAACTGGAACAGATTGTCGTTGAAGGCGCCCTGAAACATCGTGCCGACCAGAGCCCAAAAACCTAGCTCGCCGCGCCTCGTCACGCCACCCTCATTCACAGCCGTCGATGTCGCCATCGGGTTGTTCTCCATTGTCGCTTTTCAGTCGGGAGCTATGAGTCAGGCGCTCTCCCGGTGTGGAGCCGGCTAGGCCTGGGAAGCCAGAATCGTCGTGCGTGCCCGGACCCGTTCCATCAGGTCGATCAGCGTCCGGCATTCTTCTTCGCTCAGGTCCGCGATCGACTGGTGGACCTTGCTGCGATAGAGCGGCTCCACCTCGTCGATCAGACGCTGTCCTTCCTGCGTCAGCTCGATGTGGTAGATGCGCCGGTTGCCGGGCACGCTGCAGCGCTCGACGAGTCCCTTCTGCTCCAGCTTGTCCACGAGCGAGGTGACACTCGCTCGCGTAACGACAAGCCGCTTGCCTAACTCCGACTGCGTTACCTTTGCCTTCTTGAATTTAAGCGCAAATAGAAGATTGAATTGCGCTCCGGTCAGGTCGTAGTGACGAAACAGCGGCGTCCCGGCGGCGGCGATCATATTGGACGTGTGCACGATGTTCAATATGGCCTCATGCCTCAGATCCAGAATCGGCGCATCCAAACTCAGTTCTTCTGACAGGCCCATGGCCCTACCTCCTAATTCGCAGCAGAATTGTATCGCGTGGTATTGTTAGATGTCAAGCGATAGCCTTGCTCCCCAAAAGTCCCGTCGCTAACATCGTCCCTGAAAAGAACTTCCGGGGCATCAGAATAGCGTTTCGTGCTCCTTTTACTGGACGCCACCGGCAAAAGCCGGGTGGCTTGTTAAATGTGGAGCGCGGTAGCTTGCCGCCGCTTTTTCCGAGGGGAGTTTGTTCTTCGGCGGAAACGCTTGTAACGTTGTGTTACGCAAGATCTTAGAAAGTTGGAAGCGAGCTTCCTCATGGAGTGCGCAAGCAAGTTTGCGCACTCCAAAGAACCCTTCGAGCCCAGTAACGCTGACTTTTGCGTAGCGTCTTATTTGGTCTTGCGTTCCTCGATGAGCCGATTCAAGGTTTCGTGGTAGCCTTCCATGTCTTCGAGGCGCAGCAATACCAAGTAGGTCATGCCGAAGGCGTAGGCCGGGGGCGCCATGGTGCGCCGGTTGGGCGACGCGCCGCGTCCTTCGAAGCGCAGGGTGTGCGTGCCTACCTGGAGCTTGTGCAGATCGAAGCTGACCCACACCGGGTCGTGGCCCGAGATGCACAGGTCGAGTGGATCGCCTAGAGGTTCTCCATCCAGGAAGGGCTGGTAGATGCTGGCGAACACGGAATACCAGAGAACCGCGGAAATCTGGTATACGCCGGCTTCCGTGACCTCGAAGTCGAATTCGATGGAGGTCTTGTCCGAGAGCGGCATGTAGTTGACGGTCGGGCCGTCCGTATTCAGGCCGAACTCGGGCACGGCCCGGGGGTTGAGTTCGGCGGCGAGCAGCACGCGATACGGGGCGAGGCGCTTGGAGGCGGGCGGGAGGGGGTCGGTGAACTGCGCCGGCGGATACTGATACCAGAACGCCACGGAACTCACCCAGTCGGGGCGCTCGATGAACTGGCCCAAGTGCTGGCCGCCATCCGTGAAGATGCTGCCTTTGTGTTCGATGGTGACCTTGAGCGACTTTTTAAACGGGATCGGGTCTTCGATGTGCCAGCGGTAGGCGGTGTTGCGATCGCCGGGGAAGTAGCCTTCCCAGAGCGATACGCCGTAGTAGGGCGTTGCGAAGGCGCGGAAGCCCCACGCGTCGCCGAAGTAGTCCTCGGTTCCCGTGCCTCGAAGCGAGGGGAACTCCTCACCATCGATGTAGAAGCGATCGTCGCCTTCGCCGAACCAGCCCAGTTCCACTTGTTGCGTCGAGTATACCGTGCCGACGTAATGGCCGGCCCCTGTGGTTTCCAGGATGGTGTAGTCGCCGGGGGTAGCGGGCATTGCCTGGCGGTACTGGGCGTGGAAGTATTTGGCGTCTTCGGGGAGACTGTCGCACTTGTGCCAGTCGAGGTAGTAGTAGAACGAGTCCGTAGGATACTTCTTGGATTCGTTGGTCACCGTGACGCGTGCGCTCTTGCGGAACGGCATCCGCCAGAAGCAATTGCGCGAACGCCCGTACGAAGAGACGGCTATGGGCTGCGAGTTAAAGTCGGCCGAGGCGCCGTGTCCCACCCCGAAGAAGTCGCCCAGCGGCGCTTCGACACTTGGTTTCTCCGCGCCGTCCCAATAGATGCGCAGCACCAATGAGCGCGAGAAAAACGGATCGAGCGAACCGACGGTGTTCCAGATGTGGGTGATGACTCCGGGCCCTTCAAGCTCGCCCAAGACGAGTGTCCCGCCCGGTTCGATGGAGCGGGCGTCCCCGTTCCGGTGCAGATCGTCGTTGGAGCTGCTCTCCCTACGCGCATCGCACGGTTTCTCCATAGGGAGCGTTTCCAGGGACGCGTAGACGGCGCAGGACAGGGCGCAGACAACGATCATGCTGAAGAGAATACGGCAAATGGAATGCTGACTCATGGCTTTGGCCTCCGCTGTTTCTTGCTAAGCTCTCGATGGCGATCTTACCTGAACCAGAGGCTCGCATCCAGTGAATCCGGTGGGTTCCGCGCCGCTTCACCCACCGCAATATCTAGTGGAGTGGTTCATGCTGTTGCCATCTTATCCTTGGTTCGTGTCCGATTTTTGGGGAAGAGCTATTGCGGGGCTATGCCCTGGGGTCAACGGGTTCCGTGGGCTCGCTTCGCTCACCCACGGCTATGCGCTGCCGCCACTTCGTGGCTAACTGAAAAA
>JAACEL010000354.1 GCA_011682535.1 Nitrospiraceae bacterium
TCATGACAATGCCCGCATTGCGGCTTCGTCGCTCCGTGCTCTGCTCGCAACTGCTGCCGCGTGCTCCATGCGGGTTTCTGGCCGGACCCCTAGGGGCAATCACTTCGAGGGTGAGAGTGATCGCTACGTGGCCTGCGAAGTACAACTTCGCGGGCAATTGCGTTCCCAAGTGCAACTTGGGAGGTTGGTCGGAGGGCTCAGCTTGGAACTGGGGAAAGCTTGATTTTCATCACGGTATCTACGGGGCTGCAAACGCCACGCCGAGGATGGCTGGATAGGTTCTGGGCTCAGCGCGGATACGGTTCCCTGGGAAGCGGACGCCAAACTGGGGATGAGTCAGCTTCCTGAGAAAATCTCTTGATATTAACGTTCACAAGGGACTAGTATGAATCTCCACACGCGGGCGGTGGTCCGGAGAGTGGGCCGTTGCAAGTTTGCGGAAACCGATGGTTCGTGCCGGTTGAAGCGTAACCTGGAGTTCGACCCGGTGAAGGAGCAATTTGTGAACGACGCCGAGGCCGACGCGCTGATTACGCGCCAGTACCGCGATCCGTACACGGTGCCGGAGACGGTGTAGCGCAAGTGTGAGTGGAGCACGGAAGACGTGTGAGGACATAGACGAAGCAGCAACAGGAACGTCATCAGGCAAGGAGTGTAACTCATGGGCAAGAGCAAGATTTCCCGACGCAATTTCATGCTGAGTTCGGCGATGGGCGCGGCGGCGGGCGCCGCCATTATCGGCACGTCGCAGACCTCGTGGGCCGGGGCCAACGGCGACATCCGCGTGGCGGTAGCCGGTATCCGCGGTCAGGGCGGAGGCCACATTGGGCGCTATCTGGAAATTCCGGGCGTGCGGGTGGTGGCGTTGTGCGACCCGGATCAGGCCATATTGGACATGCGTCTCAAGGAGTTGGCCGACAAAGGCATCAAGGCCAAAGGCTACCGCGATGTGCGCGAACTGATCGACGACAAGGATATCGACGCGATCTCGACGGCGTCGCCCAACCACTGGCACGCGTTGATCACGATCTGGGCCTGCCAGGCGGGAAAAGACGTGTACGTCGAGAAGCCGTGTTCGCACAATGTGTGGGAAGGCCGGAAGATCGTCGAGGCGGCGCGCAAGTACAACCGTATCGTCCAGATCGGCACGCAGACGCGTTCGGACCACGGCGTGCAGGAAGGCCTGAAGTGGATCAAGGACGGTAACCTGGGCAAAATCCTGTTGGCCCGCGGCCTGTGCTACAAGCGCCGCGAAAGCATCGGCAAGGTCAAGGGTCCGCAGAAGCCGCCGGAGACGCTGGACTACGATCTGTGGACGGGGCCGGCGCGGATGGAGCCCCTCATGCGCAAGCGGCTCCATTACGACTGGCACTGGGTGAACAACACCGGCAACGGCGATATAGGCAATCAGGGCATCCACCAGATGGACGTGGCGCGCTGGGCGTTGGGCGTCGAAGGGCTTCCGCCCAGGGTCATGAGCGTCGGCGGACGCTTCGGCTACGATGATGATGGCAATACGCCCAATACGCAGATGACGTTTTACGACTACCCCGATGCGCCGTTGATCTTCGAGGTGCGCGGACTGCCGATCAAGTCCGGCGTGAAGGCCAGCCCGCACTTCAAGGGCATTCGCATCGGTAACGTGATCCACTGCGAGGGCGGCTACTTCGCCTGCGGCACGAGCGGCGGGTCGGCGTATGACAGCGATGGCAAGAAGGTCAAGAAGTTCGAGGCCGGCGGCGCTGGCGACCATCAGTCGAACTTCATCGACGTCGTGCGAAGCCGTAAGGAATCGGACCTGAACGCGCCAATCGAGGGCGGGCACGTTTCGAGCGCGCTGTGTCACTTGGGCGGCATCTCGCACCGGCTTGGCACGCGCTCGTCGGAAGCCGAAATCCGCAAGGCGATCGAAGACAAGCCGGACGCCATCGAGACGTTCGATCGTTTCAAGGAACACCTCGAAGCCAACAATCTCGAAGTCGACAAGCTCATGCCGGAGTTGGGCCCCTGGCTCAACTTCGACAACGACACGGAGCGGTTCGTCGGCAACGAGAAGTCGCTTGAACTCGTAGCCAACAGCATGTTGAGCCGCAACTACCGCGAGCCCTTTGTGGTTCCGGAGAACGTGTAACCGCGAATGCGTACCACAAGCAACCGCCTGGTTCAAGGCCAGGCCGGTGAAGATTCAGCGGGAGGCGCTTGGCGCCTCCCGCTTCCTTTCTGAGTCCATAGTTCGTAGGGTGTGGGTGCAGCGAAGCGCAACCCACCACAGGATTTGTTGCGGGGGACGGTGCGTTTTGCTTCACTCCACATACATCACTTGGTCTGGACGACCGCGGCCCAGTGGCCGTCCGCGGGGCAAGACAGCGTGACGGTGTCCGCCGCCGCCAAAGACTCGCTCGGTGACCATTCACTCTTGGCGATGTCGAGCCAGCGAACGGTGACGTCTCCGCTTATCGCGGAAGTGTCGAGCTTGACCGCGCCGCCGTTGGGGAAGTAGACGGCGTACTCTTTGCCGGGCTGGGCCATGCAGTAGGCCTCATTGGGCTCTCGCTCCGACAGGAGGTCGTTATGAGGATTGCACTCGAACACATCCACGGCGCCGGTGACCAGGCGCATGCTGCGCAGGTTGGTTTGGGCCAACTCGCTCAGGCCGAGGCCGCTGGTGGGGCGATGGAAGCGGGAAGACGCAAGGCCGCCGAACACGTTGCGCCAGAACCGCTCGATACCGTGGCGCGTGCCGCCGAACTTGCCCGTGTCGGCGCCGTAGATCTTGATGCAGTTAATAGGGCGTACGGCGTCGGCGATGCGTTGGCGCTGTTTCTGGGCGTTGTCCCAGTGGGCTTGGCCCTTCTTGTGGTTGTTCTGTGAGATGTCGATGAAAGAATAGGTCTCGGGGTGGTCGAACGTGTTGCTGTGCTTGGGGTCCGACAGGTCCCACGGATCCCACATCTCCGTCGTGTGCACGGATACGCCCGCTTCTTTGGCCTTGGCCTTGATGTACTCCGACCAGTACTTGCCCCATTCGGGGGTGACGGCCGTCTCGTTGTCCATGCAGTAGAGTACGTTGCCGTACTTGAGGGAGTGGGAGAGCAGGCGGTCGACGAACCGGCGCTGGTATTTCAGGACTACGGGCTGGTTGCGTTCGGCGGGGATGGACCAGAACCAGTTGTTGGTGAGTGACAACGGATGCCCGAGCTTTCCGGTGGGGAGCCCCGATTCCTCAGCGGTGTAGTTGACGTTGTTCTTGGGGTTGAATGGATTGCGCGGCCAGTGTTCGAGGTAGAAATCGAAGGTGGCCCAGACTTCGATCTGGACGATGATATCGCGTTCGCTGGCGAGGCGCAGGAAAGTCTCGAAACGGCGCCAGTACTCCTCGTTCCATTTGTCGAGGTCGTAGCGGCCGTCTTCGCGCTGCGCAAAGGCCCAGATGTTGCCGTCGTCGCGGCTGGACATGGTGCAGCGGACATAGTTCCCGCCGACGCTGTGGAGCAGGTCGAGGTGCGCCTCGATATCGGGGATCTGGAACAGGTTGTCTTGCACCGACCCGCCGAGGAGCAGGACGGGCTGGCCGCCGTAGGCCCAATAGGCGTGGTTGCCGGGGCAGATTTCGATGCGTTCTTGGGCGGGGGCTTGGGCCAAGGCATTGCCGCAGGTGAGGAAGGCCAATGTCAGGTACGGCACCCACGTGTGTACACCGCTTCTCATAGTCCAGTGTCCTTTTCAGTGTTGTGTCGTGCCTGATGTGAAACGGCCCACGCCTGAGTGCGCACTCGGGCGTGGGCCGTAGGGCTGATCCACGCGTCCGGCTAGAACTGCAGCCGCGACTGGACGTAGAGGTAATCGGCGTCGTCGTTGTCGGTGCCACCGGTGAAGACGAGTCCGTTGAGGTCGCTGTAGTTGCCGTCGGTGAGACCGTCGCCGGTGAACAAGTGCGACACGCCCGCTTCGAATTCGAGGTCGTCGCTATAGCGGTAGACGAGTTTGAGGCTCAATTCCCAACCGAGTTCCGAATCCGTCTCGCGCGTCCAGAAGCTGAACGGGTGCGCGAAGATGATGATGTAGTCGCGCCAGTAGATGGGGCGCGGGATCGGGTGCGCGAACTCGTCGAGCGTGGCGAAGTAAGCCAGATTGAGGTTGATGTCGAAGCGTTCGCTCGGGGCCAGATCTACGCCCGCCTGGGCAGTCCAGAAATTGGACAGTGCGCCAATCTCGTCGAGCAGGCTGCTGTAGACCTTGTTCGAGAACAGGCGGTTGAAGCTCACGCTGGCCTTGGACTTCAGGAACGGGTTGAGCCACTGCCAGAATGTGATGTCGCGATTGTCTTCGCCGCCGAAGTAGGCGCCGGCCAGATACACGCGCGGCTGCCAGGCGATGTCGAACTGGTAGCCCAGTTCGAGGTTGGCCGCCCACTCGCCGAAGTCCGCGCCATCGTCGCCGTAGACGCCCGGGACGAACAGCGCGCCGACCTGGCCCGCGTTGCCAAACTGATAGGCGGCCTCGGCTTCAAAGTCAAAGGCGTTGAGCTGGCCCGCGGCGCGGATGCCCACGGTGTGCAGATTGGTGACGTCGTAGTCGTCCAGTCCGACCCAATCTTCGATCCACTCGCCGACAAGGCCCAAATTCGTGTCCTTGATGGCGCGCGCATCGCGCACCAGCAGCCAGTAAAGGTCGAAGGTCATGTCGTCGATGGCCGTGCAACTGGCGTAGACGCCGTAGAGGTCGATGTCGCCATCCTCGTCAATCACGCCCGTTTCCGCCAGCTTCGACCAGAACGCGTCCACCGAATAGCTGTCGCCGGTGTAGGTGAGGCGGATGGCGTCAAAGGAGAGTCCGCGGAATTCGGGATGGGCCGACGAATTGCCCACGAGCCAACCGCTGCCGAGTACGAGTTCCTGGCGGCCGACGCGCAGCCGCAGCGGTTGCCCGAACATCTCGCTCGCTTCGATGTAGGCCTGATAGACCTCGACGTCGTCGTTGGAGTTCGCGCGTGCGTCGACGCCGGTGATGTAGTTGGAGCGGAAGTCTTCGCCCCACACGTCGAAGCTCTCCAACTCGATGAAGGCGGCCACTTGCTCGGTGAAGCGGGCGTGCACATTGAGTACTGTGCGCTGTTCGACGAGGGTGTAGTCGGCGCCGCGCTCGTTCCACCGCCAGAAGCTCATGGCATTCTGGCCGCCGTAGGCATCGCCGATGGGGCGGCGTTGCATCAGGACGCTCGGGATGCGTAGCTGGGGCCCGACGAGCCAAGGCGTGGCGCGCGTGTTAAAGCTGTTGTGCCACCAGGTTCCGCGAATTCGGAGTTCACCCCCGATCTTGATGTTCTGAAGCTCCGCCGCACTGGGCAATGCTCCCAACAAGAGGGTCAGGCCAAGTACGAGCACGATGACAGACTGTGTTTTCCGCATGACGACGTTTCTCCTAGATTTTAGGCGTGGTCTGTACGCCGCGCGCATGCCTTGTTCCAGGCGACAGGCGGCGTGAACGTTCCCTCGCAGAACAAATCTTTACCCCAATTAGATCCCTTGTGCTGACAATAGCAGGAAGCTGGGGGAGCGTCAAGTCAATTCCCCGGTTTGTCGGGGTC
>JAACEL010000652.1 GCA_011682535.1 Nitrospiraceae bacterium
AACGTCCGCGCCGTGGAAGGCAGCAGGCCGATGGGATAGAAGACGAGGTAGAGGGGGGGCAGCATGTGGTTCGGGTGGAGCGAGTCGCTGAGTAGATCCCGCTGGAGCCACCACATCGGCAATGAGAGCAGCGCAAAGGGCAGCAGGCGCATCAGGCGGCGCTCTTTGCCCCGGATGAAGACCTCGAACAGCAACAGAACAACAATCAGAAAGAGATTCGTGCTATACGGCATTACGGCGCACGCGAAGAGCACGAGGGCGGCGCCAAAGCGCCATAAGCGCGGCGCGGCGGCGTGACTCGCGTAGGCAACGAGGGCCAGCAAGGCCAACAGCGCGGGGACGAGGTCGGAAATCCCCGTGAGGTTGAGCACGGCTTCGCTGTGAACGGGATTGGCCATGAACAACACCGCCGCCAACGTGCCCAGCCAGAAGTAGGATTGAACGGTCAGGCGCGTCAGGCGGTACACGGCCAGCATGCAGGCGTACAGGAAGCCGAGGCTGACGAGATGGTATCCGGTGGGAGAGCCGCCGAACACACGCATCTCCCATTCCAGAATGCGTCCCGTCGCAAAGGGCATGAAGTGGGGGGCGGCCATCATGCCGTAGTCGCGTCCCAGCGGGTGCAGGCGCAGGGCCCACACGTAGACCAGCGTGATGTAGACCAGCATGGCCGCAGCGTCGAGCGCAAAGCGCCGTACGCCGGTGATGGGATGCGTCTTCGGATCGGGAATGAATCGGGCCATGGCGCGCAAAGTCTAGCGGTTCCGGCGGGGCGAAATCCAACCGCCTCTCGCCTGGCAGCCGGAGCGGGCCCAAATCGGCGGGAAGAGTAGGCCATGGGAGACGTACGATGTCTGTTATGCTCCTTTGAGCCTGTGGTAGCGAGTCTATTGCGGAGTTCGGAATGCGGAGTGCGGAGTTGTCTACCAGCAAGCTGCTCTTGACAGGAACGGTATTCCGCGTTCCGCAATCCGCATTCCGCAATAGAGCGGCCAGTGGGCGCGTTTGGCGTGTCCGACGTCTCCAATTGGCGTCACGGCTTGCTCTTACCCGCCGATTTGGGGTGGGCCGCGCGTGTTGATCTGATTTGGAAACTGGCGTAGCATAGCGATTCAATTGGGGAGGTGGCTTCTGGTGTTCGGGGGGGGACAAGCGCCCGTCAAACCCGGGGAAACAACGCAATGCTGTTGAAAACCGCGGTCAAGGAGTGTATCGCTGGGAAGCCCACGCCGGTGGTGCCGGCTTTCTTGTTCTGGTTCGACGCACAGTTCGTGAGGCAGAATGCCGTCGAAGTCGCCCGGATGCGTGAATCCTATGAGAACGACTTCGTGATGACGCGGGGCACTTTGGTGACGCGCAAGCCGGTGATCGAACTCGAACCGGACGAGTTCATGGACGACTGGGGCTCCCGATTCAAGGCCTCGCCCGACGGCGTTGGCCCACATCCCTCGCAACCGATCGTGTCGACGCTCGAAGAATGGGAGCAATACGTGGCGGCCGTCATGCCGTTGATCGAGCGGGACGTGTTCAACCGCGACATCATCGCCGCGGTGAAAGGCCATCGCGATTACTACGTAGTCGCCACCCTCTGGCGAACCTTCTACGAGCGGATGTATATGTTGATCGGGTTCGAGCCGCTGATGGTGGAGATGCTGATGGCGAGTCCTCTGTTCCAGCGGCTACTGAGCGTGTTGCGCGACTTCACGATCGATGGTATCGAGTGCATCGCCGACGCGGGGGCGGACGCGGTCTACCTGGCGGACGACTGGGGTGGCCAGGGGCGGCTTCAAATCTCCCCGGAATCGTGGCGCACTTATTTCAAGCCCGCCTATGGCGCCATGGTCGAAGCTGCGCATGCCCGGGGACTGGACGTATGGATGCGCTCGTGCGGCCAGATCACCGAGATCATCCCCGATTGGATCGATATCGGGTTGGACGTCATCTCGCAACTGGAGCCCTCGGCGCTCGATTTGCCGGCCGTCGCGCGCGAGTTCGGCGGGAAGATAGCCTTCTTTGGCGGCATCGATGTCCAGTTCAACCTCGTCAACGGAACCCGCGATTCCATCCGCGAGGAGATCCGGAACCTCATGGAGCATTTTCGAGCGCACGAAGGGGGTTACATGGCGGGGCCCTGCAAAACCATCAGGCCGGAGACGCCGGTCGAGAACATGTGGACCCTTCTGGAAGCCCTTCGGGAGTTCGGCTGCGCCTCCTGAGACCGCTCGTGTCTTGATACCCGACATCGGCCATCTTCAGTGAAGTAGGAGTCATGTATTGGGCATGGAACGCCTTGTGGTCTCTGCGCGTGGGATGGCAGCGGCATGGGTGGCCATGAGATCTCTCGCTACGCTCGAGATGACAGGCCGTTAGGAGGCGAACGCCAGTAGGCTTCGTCAATTTCTCCATCATCTGCCCAACACTGTCATCTCGACTCAACACTGTCATCTCGACCGAAGGGAGAGATCTCATGGCTCCAGGGCCGCCAGGAGTCTTGCACGCGGCGGCGGGTTTGTCGTACCTTTAGTCATGATTGAAGTCGAATCCGGGCTAGTGTCGCGTCATGCTTGAGGTGTCGTATAGATGCCGTCAGTGAGGACGAGCCTGATAAGGAGCAAGGCCGCTGGCATAGCGGCACTATGT
>JAACEL010000355.1 GCA_011682535.1 Nitrospiraceae bacterium
CGAGACGTTCTATGGCGATG
Source organism: Nitrospiraceae bacterium (assembly GCA_011682535.1). Classification (GTDB taxonomy): domain Bacteria; phylum Hydrogenedentota; class Hydrogenedentia; order Hydrogenedentales; family SLHB01; genus JAACEL01. The sequence goes on from JAACEL010000355.1 coordinate 21, forward strand.
TGGGGGAGGCGGCGGGGGATCTTTATTTGCTGACGAACCGGTCGACGCTGGGCGTGGCGGAGGAGGAGATCTTGTTCCATCTGCGTCGGACGGCGGCCGAGGCTGCGGAGCGTGAGAGCGAATTGCAGGCGACGCTGGCGGAGGGGGACCGGAACCGGTTGGAGGACCGGGTGGGCCGGGCGCTGGGGGTGGTGCGCAATGCGCGGTTGCTGGAATTTGGCGAGGCGATGTCGCTGTTGTCGTCGCTCCGGCTGGGGGTGGACACGGGGCTGGTGGACAATTGCGGGTATCCGGATCTGAATGCGCTCTTATTCGCCAGCCAGGGTGCGCATATGAAGGCGAAGGTAGGGCATGATAGCGATGAGCGGATGTTGAGCGCGGAGCGGGCAGCCCTGTTTCGGACGCGTTTCTCGGAAAACTAGAAAGGACGTATAGGTCATGTGGGAGCGGTTTACGGAGCGCGCCAAACATGTGGTGAGCGCCGCACGCGAAGAAGCGGGACGATTGGGCAGCGAGTATGTGCGTACCGAGCATATTCTGCTGGGCCTTTGCCGCGAGACGGAGGGTATCGCGTCGCGGGCGTTGGAAAATATGGGGGCCGACATTGACACGATCGCCAGTGAGATCGAACGCCAGATGCCGCCGCCGTCGGAACACGCGTCGCGCGAGGAAATCTCGTTTACGCCCCGGGCCAAAAAGGTGCTGGAGTTGGCCGTCGAGGAAGCGCAGGCCTTCGATCACAGCTATATCGGCACGGAGCACATCCTGCTGGGGCTGTTGAAAGAGGGCGAGGGGATCGCGGCGAAGGTACTGCAGGACATGAAGGTGGATCTGGGCCGGACGCAGGCCGAGATCATGCGGCTGCTGGGCGAGCAGGGCCGGGGTGGCGCGCAGGCGCGCACGAGCCGGAAATCGCAGACGCCCGCGCTGGACACGTTTGGCCGGGATCTGACGCGATTGGCGGAGGATGGCAAGCTGGACCCGGTGATCGGGCGCGAGGATGAGATCGAGCGGGTGATCCAGATCTTGAGCCGGCGCACGAAGAATAACCCGGTGCTGATTGGCGAGGCGGGGGTGGGGAAAACGGCGATCGTGGAAGGGCTGGCGCAGGCGGTGTTCGAGGGCGACGTGCCCGATCTGCTGTTGAAGCGCCGGGTGCTGACGCTGGATCTGGCGGGCGTGGTGGCGGGCACGAAGTACCGCGGCCAGTTCGAGGAACGTCTGAAGTCGATCATGAAGGAGATCCGGCGCGTCGATAACGTCATCCTGTTCATCGACGAACTGCACACGATCGTGGGTGCGGGCGCGGCGGAGGGTGCGGTGGATGCGGCCAACATGCTCAAGCCGGCGTTGTCGCGCGGGGAGTTGCAGTGCATCGGCGCGACGACGATGGACGAGTACCGCAAGTACATCGAGAAAGACGCGGCGCTGGCCCGCCGTTTTCAGACGATCATGGTGGAACCGCCGTCCGTCAGCCAGACGGTGGATATCATTATGGGGTTGCGGGATCGGTATGAGGCCCACCACCGGGTGAAGTTCTCGGACGACGCGGTGGTGGCGGCGGCACGGTTGTCGAACCAGTACATCACCGACCGGTTCCTGCCGGACAAGGCGATTGACGTGATCGACGAGGCGGGCAGCCGCGCACGGCTTCAGATTACGACGCGGCCCAACGATCTCAAAGACATTGAAAAGGAGATCGAGCATGTGACGCAGGAGAAGGAGGCGGCGATCGGGCAGCAGGAGTATGAGCGTGCGGCCAGTCTGCGCGATCGTGAGCGTACACTGATCGCCAAGCTGGAAGAGCGCAAGCGGCACTGGGAGAAACAGCGGGACTCCGCGGAAACGGTGGTGGGCGAAGACGAGATCTCGTTCATCGTGTCGAAGTGGACGGGGATTCCGCTGGTGAAGCTGGAGGAGAAGGAATCGGCGCGCCTGCTTCGGATGCGGGAGGAACTGCATGGCACGGTGATCGGGCAGGATGAGGCGATCGATGCCATTACGCGGGCGATCCAGCGTTCGCGCTCGGGGTTGAAGAACCCGCGGCGCCCGGTGGGCTCGTTCATGTTCCTGGGGCCGACGGGCGTGGGTAAGACGCTGCTGGCGAAGGCGCTGGCGACGTTCCTGTTCGGCAGCGAAGACGCGCTGGTGACGATCGACATGGCGGAGTACATGGAGAAGTTCGCGGTGTCGCGTCTGGCGGGGGCGCCCCCGGGTTACGTGGGGTACAACGAAGGCGGCCAGTTGACCGAGCAGGTCCGGCGGCGTCCGTATTCGGTGGTGCTGTTCGATGAGATCGAGAAGGCGCACCCGGACGTGTTCAACACGCTGTTGCAGGTGCTTGAAGACGGCTACATGACGGATTCGACGGGACGGAAGGTGGATTTCCGCAACACGGTGATCGTGATGACCAGCAACGCGGGGGCGCGGCGGATCGGGCGTAATATGACGATGGGGTTCCAGCGGGACACGGCGCAGGATCTCTATCGCAACATGAAGGATCGGGTGTTGGAGGAGGTGAAGAAGGTGTTCAATCCGGAGTTCCTGAACCGGGTGGACGAGGTGCTTGTCTTCCACCGCTTGACGCACGAACAGATGGTGGACGTGGTTGACATACAAGTGGCCGAAGTGATACAACGACTCGCTGAAAAGGGCGTCGAACTAGTGTTGACGGCTGCGGCGAAGGAGTTCATTGTTCAAGAGGGCACGGACGAGGAATATGGGGCCCGGCCGTTGCGGCGCGCGGTGCAGCAGTACATTGAGGATCCGCTCTCGGAGTTGATACTGCGGTCCGAATTTGAACCCGGCACGCGTGTTGAGGTGACTCCCTCGTCCGAGGAGAAGAAACTCCTTTTCGAGGGCGCGGTGCCAGTAGCGGAAGGTACAACCCTTTGAAGAAAACGACAATCTCGGCCTTAGCGCTGTTGGTGTTGGTGTATGTCGCGACGGCGGGCGCTCAGGAGCCGGTCCGCCCGGTGATCAAAGCGATCGACGTACGGGGGCTCGTGCGGGTGAGCGAGCAACTGGTGCGCTCGCAACTCGAAGTGCAGGTGGGGCAACCTTACAATCCCAATGCCGTGGCACGCGACATCCGCCGCCTGTATGGATTGGGCCATTTCGACACGATCCGGGTGGACGCGGATTCTTCGGTGTTGGGCTTGTCGCTGACGTATGTGTTCAGCGAGAAGCGCATCATCGACGAAATCAAGATCATCGGCAATAAGAAAATGCGCACGGGACGCATCCGGGGCGCGCTATCCTGGAAAGAGGGGGACTCGTTCGCGGCGGACGCCTACGGCGAGGAGCGCGAGGCCATCTTGGCGTTGTACGAGGAAAAGGCCTACGCAAACACGACGATCGACATCCAGGTCGAGGAAGTGGGTCCGTCGCGGGTTCGTATCGTCTACGTGATCACGGAGGGTAAGAAGGCGCGGATCCGCAGTATCGAGTTTGCGGGCAACGAAGCGCTGAGCGGCCGCGAGCTTCGTAAAAAGATGAAGACGAAGCGGGCGTGGTGGTTCCTCGGGGGACGCTACGACGAAGACAAGTTCGAGATGGACCTCGAGAATCTCGTGGACGAGTACGGCAACGTGGGCCATCTCGATGTGGCGGTGACGGGGGCCAACATCACCTATTCGCCCAACGGCAAGAAGATGGACATCGTGGTGAGTCTGTCCGAGGGCCCGCAGTACACGGTGGGCAACCTCGACACGGCCGAGAACATGGTCTATGACGACGACGAAATCCTCGACATCATCAAGGTGCATCCCGGCGACGTGCATAACAAGGGGCAGGTGGCTCAGGATGCGGATCTGATCGCCCGGGGTTACCAGGGCAGCGGGTACGTGAACGCCAATGTGACGCCGCTGGTCACGCTCGACCGCGACACGCAGACCACGAACGTGGTGCATAGGGTGCGCGAGGGCGATCTGAAGTACGTGCGTGAGATCGACGTGACCGGCAACTCGGTTACGAAGGACGAGGTGGTCCGTCGCGAACTGATGCTGGCGCCTGGCGAGCGGTTCGACGGCAGTTTGCTGAAGTTCAGCGAGCGGCGCCTGGAGAACACGCGGTATTTCGACAACCTGCGCCTGACGCTGGTGGACGATGAAGACAACGATCTGTTTACGAACGTGCTGGTGGACGTCGACGAGGGCAAGACGAGCAACTTCAATTTCGGGGCCGGGTACAGCACGGAGGAGAAGTTCGGCGGGTTCACGGAACTGAAGCTGAACAACTTCGACATTGGCAACTGGCCGAAGCTCTTGGGCGGCGGTCAGACATTCTCGGCGCGGATCCAGGTGGGCAGCGTGCGCTCGCGCAACAGCATGAGCTTCACGGATTCGGAGTTTCTGGGCTATCCGGTTTCGTTTGGGTTCGACGCGTATGACGAGAACTATACCTATACGCAGGGCACGAAATACACCGAGGAACGCCGGGGCGGGCAGTTGCGGCTGGGCAAGACGCTGTCGCCGTTCGTGACGGTGCGGGGGGCGCTCCGCTATACGGACTACGATTACACCGACCTGCTATCGCGGTATCTGTACACGCGTGAGTGGCGGCGTGAGCTGGAAGGCTCGACGACGGTCAGCACGACGTGGGGCATCGAGCGCAATACGCTGGACTACACGCGCGACCCGGCGCAGGGCAGCAAGCATGTGCTGTTCCTGACGTTGGCCGGGCTGGGGGGCGACAACAACTTTTTCAAGGCTGAGCACGACTCGACGTGGTACAAGTCGTTCGGCGAGGAGCGCCAGTGGGTGTTGTCGTTCCGTTCGCGCCAGGGCTGGGCGAACGAGTACGGCTCGTCGGACTTTGTGCCGATTTCCGACCGTTTCTTCGCGGGAGGCACGTCGACGGTGCGCGGCTATGACAGCCGTGACGTCGGGCCGAAGTCGCGTCAATTCTGGCTGCCGTGGTCGGAAAAAAAAGCGACCGGCGGCGAGTTGCGGCTGATCAACAATTTGGAATTTAAGTACAAAATCAACGACACGTTCCGGCTTTACTCGTTCGTGGACTCCGGTGGCGTGTGGCGGACGGCGGGCGACTTCGGTCTGGGCGACATGAAGTACAGCGTGGGCATCGGCTTCGGTGTCGACGTGCCGAAGATGGGCCCGGTTCGCGTTGACTATGGCTTTCCCATCAATCCGGACGACGATCAGGGGTCCGGCCGATTGCACCTCATGACGGGGTTCCGCTTCTAACGGGCGGTGCGCGCGGTTGCAGGCGAGGCCGCAGCGTGGTATACTTCGCGACTGTTCTTGAGAGGGAGTATCTTGTCGTTGTTGGCTCGCATGCGGGGAGATGGCTGATCGTGGCACATGACCGCGGCACGCGTTTTGGGCGAGTCGGCGCAAATGGCCGGACCGTTTCCCAACATCAGATCAAAAGAGAGGGACGACTTACCGTGAAAGCACGTATCCTGTTAATTGGCGTGGCTCTGGCCGTTGTGAGTGTTCTTGTGTTGACCGGTCCGGCTTTGGCTCAGGATGGCGCAAAGAAAGACACGGCCTCGGCCAAGACGGGCGCCTACAA
>JAACEL010000356.1 GCA_011682535.1 Nitrospiraceae bacterium
CACTCCCGCGACATGGTATGTTTTCTCGAACCGGAACGTGGCTGGCTGTTCGCCGGCGACCTGTTCGTAGCACCCAAACTGCGATACCTGTGCCGCGACGAGAGCTTGTCTCAGTTGATCGCGTCGCTGCGCGCCATGCTGCGCCACGACTTCGACACCCTGTTCTGCGGACATCGCGGCGTGGTCTTCAACGGCCGCCGCGCGATGCAGGAGAAGCTGGCGTTTATCGAGAAGTTGTGCGAACAGGCCAGAGCCCTTCACGCCCGGGGGCAGCGCACCGCGCACATCGTGCGGAAGTTGCTGGGCAAGGAAGACATCACCCACTGGGTCACCTGGGGCCACTACTCCAAGCGCAACCTCATCGAAGCCTGCCTCGCGCTCGACGAAGAGGTCTTCGACGAGCGCATCAGCGCCTGATCACGGCAATCCGGATTGCTTAAGAAAAAATCGCCAAGCGAACATCGCGGTGGCGAAGCCACGAAACGCTCGGCGAGGCCACCTCCTGTGGCGTGGTTACGATCTCTTCACGCCCGCACCACCACCACACCATTGCCCGACACCTTCAGGTTCGGGCCCACGGTCTCGCCGGTCAGCAGTTCTTCGAACTCGCCCGGCAACGTGACCGATTTGCGTTCTGCCGTGTTGTTGACCACGAACACGAGGCGGCCGTTCTCGCCGGTACGCTCCGTGATCTCGAGACCCTCCGAGATGCCCTCGACAAACGGCCGCGGCAGGGCGTCGCGCAGGAACGACTCCAGGATGTGCCCGGACAAGTAGACGCCCAGGTAATACACCACACCTTCGCCAAATTCATTGCGCGTGATGGCCGCCTTGCCCTTGAAGGCTTCGTCGCGATACTCGGCCAAGGCCTCCGCCGTATCACATTCGAGCAGTTCCACCCACGTGCCCACGGCGCAGACTTGCGCGATCAAGCTACCGCGCGCAAAACTGATCTCGTTGGTCTGCCCCTGATGGTAGGGACGCACCTCCTCCACCGTCGCGCCCACCATCTCCGCCAGCAGGCCCGGGCGGGGCAAGTCCCACATCGCGTTCGACATCGTGCGCGCCCCCGACTGCGGGGTCAACACCAGCGTGCCGCCCTGTCTCACGAACGCCGCCAAGCTGGCCGCCACCGTCTCGTCCACGAGCGACAGGCTCGGCGCCAACACCGTCACGTACCCGTCGAGGCGCGCGTCCATGCTCACCATGTCGCACGACAGGCCCTGGCGCTTCACCGCGCGATACATCTCGAAGCAGTGGCGATCATACGAGAAGCCCACGGCTCCCGGCTGACGCTCCAAAGACCACAACGTGTCGAAGCTCCGGATCAGGGCCACCTTCGGGACCACCTGCGTGCCCTCCAGCGCGGCGGCGAGCCTGGCGAACTCCTTGCCCGTCTGGCGCACTTCCCGATACCGCCGGCGCGGCTTGCTATCGTGATCGAGGATGCCGTGCCAGTACTGCTCCGCCCCCGTCAGGCATGCCCGCCAACGAAAATACACAATGCCGTCCGCGCCGTTGGCGGACGATTGCCACGCCCAACGCCGGATTTCCCCCGGCTCCGGCTGCTCGCCCATCAGCCCGGCCGACGCGTCCCCCGTCGTGCCGCTGCGTTCTTCCATCACCCAGTAATGTCCCTTGAAAGACCGCGTAATCTCATGCGCGTACGACTCGTACAACGGGTCGCCTGCCTGGTTCGGGTAGTTGTCCCACACCGGGAAATCCATGTAGTCCGACAGGCGGTAGTAGTCGATGTCAGGGAAGCACCCCATGCAATTGTGCGTCACGAAATGGCCGGGACACAGATCTTTCAACAGGTCGTACTGTATCTTCTGGAAACCCACCTGCGAATCCGACGAGAACCGCAGAAAGTCCAGCCAATGCCCCGGATTGGGCCCCGCCGGCATTGTGCGCGGCAAGGGAATCTCGTACCACTGGTGAAAGTCGAATCCCCAGAACGACGTCCCCCACGCCTCGTTCACCGCGTCGGTCGACCCGTAGCGTTCGCGCACCCACTCGCGGAACGCCTTCTTGCAATGGTCGCAGAAACACCGCGTCGTGCCGTGGCAGCCGAACTCGTTGTCCACCTGCCAGCCGATCACGCCCTCCATCTTGGCGTAGTGCTTGGCCATCTCCCGCACGATGCCCTCCGATAGCATCTGGTAGGCGGGCGCGTTCTTGCAGCAATGGCAGCGCGACCCCGGATGCTGCACCGTGCCGTCCGCCTTCTCCTGGAGCACATCGGCGTGCTTGGCATAGACCCACTGCGGCGGGATGCACGTCGGCGTACACAGCACCGTCGAGATGCCCGCCTCGTGCAGCGCCTTGATCGCCGAATCCAGCCATTCAAACCGGTAGCGGCCCTGCTCGGGTTCGAACTTCGTCCAAGCGAATTCGCCCATCCGCACCACGTTGAAGCGGGCCTTCTGCATCAACGCGATGTCTTTCTCCACCTGCGCGGCGGTCCAATGCTCCGGGTAGTAGCAGGCGCCGTAGTAGAACATGTCCGTTCCTCCCCACGTTCATGATGCTCGTTAAGACGCTTCCCCTCACCGTGCGCAGGGGCCGACCGAATTGAGCATAACACCCACTCGCGAAACGCGCAATCATGGAGTCGGTTCCAGCGCCGGATTCGAACCACGTGCCCCGACTCTGACGCAAGCTCTTTTCGCAACGTGCTACACTACCCAGAGAGAGAAAACCCCGCCGAGAGCGACCCCATGCCCACGCATACACCCAAAGCCGAGATCCTCGAAGACCTGCCGACCCCGTTGCCCATGTCGCGCGCCGAGATGGAGCAATTGGGGTGGGACGAACTCGACATTCTCCTCGTCACCGGCGACGCCTACGTCGATCATCCCTCCTTTGGCGCTGCGTTGTTGGGGCGGTGGCTGGTGGCCAACGGCTACCGCGTGGGGATCGTCGCCCAGCCTCGTTGGGATACCGCCGAAGACGTCATGGCCATGGGCCGCCCCGCCCTGTTCGCGGGGGTCACGGCGGGCGCGCTCGACTCCATGCTCGCCCATTACACGGCCTTTCGCAAGAAGCGCAACGACGACGCCTACACCCCCGGCGGACAAGCCGGCCGCAGGCCCAACCGCGCCTCAATCGTCTATACAGGACTCGTCCGCCAGGCCTTTTCCGGGCTTCCCGTCGTCATCGGCGGCATCGAGGCCTCCTTGCGCCGCGTGGTCCACTACGATTTCTGGGCCGAGCGCATCCGCCGCCCCATCCTGTTGGACAGTAAGGCCAACCTGCTCGTCTACGGCATGGCCGAACGCGCGTTGCTCGAAGTGGCCGCCCGTCTGCGCAAGGATCCGCGTCCTGAAGCCATCCACGGCGTCCATGGGACGGCCAGCGCGCGGGTGTCGCCTCCAGACGGCGCGCGTGTGGTGCGTCTGCCGTCGTTTCAGGAGATCAAGGACGAGCCCGCCAAGCTGATGGAAGCGACCCTGGCGGTCGAACGGCAGGTGCAAGAGGGCGACACATGGCTGGTCCAGGACGTCGACGGCCGCGACGTCGTGTTGGCGCCCCCGGCCCTACCGTTGTCCACTGACGAACTCGATTCTCTGTATGCGCTCCCGTTCAGCCGCCGCCAGCACCCCGCTTACACCGAACCCGTGCCCGCCTTCCGCATGATCCAGTTTTCCATCACCGCCCACCGCGGTTGTGGCGGCGGGTGCGCATTCTGCTCGCTTGCGCTGCATCAAGGCCGGCGGATTCGGTCGCGCAGTCGCCGGTCCATCCTCGACGAGGTCCAGGCCCTGAAAGGCCATCCGAGCTGGAGCGGTGTCATCACCGATGTCGGCGGACCCAGCGCCAACATGTGGGGTGCGCGATGCACCGCCGATCCCGCTGCCTGCCTGCGCGTCAGTTGCCTGCATCCCAAGCCCTGTCCCAGCTTCAAGACGGACCAGGGGAGTCTGGCTGAGTTGCTCGACTCCATCTCGCAAGTGCCTGGGGTCAAACACCTTCGCGTGTCCAGCGGCCTACGCCACGACCTGGCGGTTACCGACCCCGCTTACGTGCGCATGGTCGTGGGCCGATTCGCCGGCGGTCAACTCAAACTCGCCCCCGAACACTCCAGCGGCCGCGTGTTGAACCTCATGCGCAAGGCGCCTTTCGAAGCCTTCACCGATTTCCTCACCATCTTCGAGCGCGAAACCCGCCACGCCCACAAGGAACAGTATGTCATTCCGTACCTGATGAGCGCGTTTCCAGGCTGCACCGACGACGACATGCGCGCCCTGGCCCGCTGGCTCAAGGCCCGGGGATGGCGTCCCCGGCAGGTGCAATGCTTCATTCCCACCCCCGGCACCGTCGCCACCGCCATGTACTACGCCGGCATCGACCCCGCGGGCAACCCCATCCACGTCGCGCGCACCGACGCCGAGCGCATTCGACAGCACCAGTTTCTGGTGCCTTCGTCGTCGCCGAAACCTGCGAAGGGAGGGCGGCCCGGGCGCCCGGGAAACAGACCTGGGACTGGAAAACCCGGCAAAGGGGCCAAGTCCGCCCATCCCGCCCGTAAGCCCGCCGGGAAGAGGCTGCCCCGGCGCCGCACATCCTAGTCCAGCTTCGCACAATTCGTAGTAACATTTGCCGAGCGAGGCAGTATTGTTGTATACACTGGTGCAAAAACTGGACGGATAGTAACGCCCGCCCGGCGGAGGCGTTCTCTTGGGGCAACTGGGGTGGTTTCCGTGTGCCGCACACGCGGCCCACGCTGCTTTCGCACTGCCGGCTGGGTTTACGGAGTGACTTGAGTGACCAAGACCCTGCGTATTGTGATCGCCGCCTGCGTTGTGAGCGCCGCCGTGGCGGCCGCGGCGGCCGTCGCCGTCGACTACAAGTTCGAGGCCATCCGCAGCGCGCCCGTTCTCACCTACGATTCAATCGTTGTGCCCGGGGACAGCATCCGGATGGTGGTCCGCCCGTTGCTGATGGAAGAAACGCTGGCGGAAGTGGTTCCCGCGATTGGCCCGGTGCCCGGATTTGCCGTGGGGTGGGTGTTGCCACGCGAGGTGGCGCTGCTGGTCGATCCCGATGTCGAAAACGCGACGGCCCGGGTCAAACTGTTCGTGAACGAGCAACGCTTGGGGTCCGTCTTGCATCAACTGGCCAATGACGCCGCCAAACACCCGCCTTTGCTCGACTGGGTCGACCTGAAGGTGGCCGGGCATGAGCGCGGCGCTGTGAGCCTCGAAGGCACGTTCCGCATCGACGCGGATGTACAGCGCCTCATCCTGGAACGTTGGACGGCGCCGGCGCCAGGCGCGATTGTGCCGATGGAAGGCGCATATCCATTCCAGGCCGTTCTCGGCAACCGCGACGGCGGGGCCTTGGCCGTGCTGTTTACGCTGCTGGATCGGCTCGTCCCCGAGCCGCGTCCCTTTGTGCCCCAAGCCGTTGCCGACACGCTTCGAGGGGTGATCAACATCCGGATCACCGGGGAGATGTCGTCGCCCGACGAGGCCCACTTCAAGCTCGAGTTCGTCTTCGCCGAAGGTACATCCGAAGAGAAGCTTGCGAAATTC
>JAACEL010000357.1 GCA_011682535.1 Nitrospiraceae bacterium
CGGCTCGATCAACTCGTTCCACAAGCCCGGCTTGGCCGCAATGGAGCCGTGCCACGCCGGGAAGTCCCACTGCGGGCCTTTGAACTCTACCTCGATCGGCTGGATCTGGCTCAACTGCATTGCCAGGTCCGTGCGCCGCGCCTCCACGGGGTTGAACACGAGCAGGTATCCCGTGGCGGCGAGGACGGCCGCGATGGCGGCCACGCATATGATTGTCACTATCCGTTCCACAGGCTACTCCGGCAGTTTCTTCAGGTCCAAGTTGTCCAGATACACGCTGGTGCCCGCCTTGCTCAGGACGATATACGGCGCGGCGGTTGTGGCCGGCGCGGTTGCGGGCACCGTGAATTGCACCGTGTAGCGGTGCATGCGTCCGTCACTCTGCAATTCCACGGCGCCCTCGAGCAGGGCGTTGTTGGCGGCGTCGCCCACGTGCAATACGGCCGGCTCGTCACAGGCCGCGTCCAATATGAGTTCATAGCGCGACCCAGGTTCCAGTTCGTGCGTCATCGCGACGCTGGCGTCCGGCTGGGTGGCCGAAGCGGCCAGACACATCCCTCCGTCGGCCGCGAACACGCCCAACACGTGCTTCGACAGCATCAAGCCGCACCCCGTGCCCTTCCAGGCGCCGAGCCTGCTGCCGTCCCACGTTGCCACCTGCAAGTCCTCCGGCGGCACATACACCATGGTGTCGTTTTCAGGCGCGCCGTCCACCACCGTCCGGGTCACGTCGATACGGGCGTTGGCCAGCACGCTCGACGGCGCCCGGTTCACTTCCAGGCCGTCAATGCGCAGTGATTGATTGCTCTGCTGCAAGCGCGACAGGAAGATGATCAGCGAATAGATGTCCGTTTCGGGAATCCGGATGTTGAGCTTGTATTCGCGGTAGCCGTCGTACTCTTTGAGCGCTCCCTGGCGCAGACGGGGAATCTCGATCAAGTTGCCCTCCCCGTTTTCGTCCTTAGCCAAATTGTAGATCTCCGTGCGCAGCCGGTTGTGGATGGTGCTATGCGACCAGGCGCTCGAGTGTTCCGCCGCCACATCCACAAACGCGCGTTCCACACTTACACCCCGGGCGTCCAGTTCCACGTACTTCTCCAGGTCGCGCTCCAACTGGTCGATGGTGAGGCCCAACTGATGGATGCGTCCGTAGGCCCGGACCGCGATGAGGAGCGATAGCGCAACGAGTATCACGCTCACAGTGGCGACCGCCAGGTTGCGTTCGCGGGGCGAGAGTTTCGACCAGAAGGCGTTCATGCGCCACCCCCTTCGCCCTGTTCGTCCTCGTCGGAGGGAAACGGCAGCAGGATGCAATAGTCGAACACTGTTGCGTTTCGCTCGCGGGTTCTGTTTTCATAAGATCGCTCCGCCTTGGAGAACGCCTCGATGCCCGCCTGCCCCACATCCTCCGCGAACAGTTCGATCTCTTTGAGGGACTTGGCGCGTCCGTATACCTCGATGCCCTCGTCGCGGGTGAACACGAATCGGGTGATGTTCATGCCCGACTCGGGATACAGGCTGCATAGACTCGCGAGCAGCCGTACCACTCCGCCGTCGCGTTGCACTTGTTGCTCCAAGATACGGAGTTGGCGCTGCTTGGACACGATGCCCTCGGCTCGCGGCTGCACCGCGGCCACCCGTCCGCGCAGGTAGTCGATGTAAGCTTGGCGCTGGTGAACGCTCACGGCGTATAGCAGGCCTAAAGCCAGCAGCAGTGCTGCCGCCAGCCCGGCGAAGAGCAACGCCGTGCGCTTCGCGCCCCGCTGCATCCTGGCTGCCTTGAGGCTCTCGGGCAGCAGGCAAATGCGGACCGTGCCGCGCTCTTGCGCCACCAGCGCGGCGCCGAGCAGCACGGCGGGGAGGTTGGTCACCGCATCCGATCCGCGCGTGATCACCGTGTTGGTGAAGGCGGCCGGGGTGCACTCGGCCGCCAGTTCATGCGTAAGGGTTTCGGCGTGTGGGGTCACGTCAACCGATGGCGAGCACAGGTACACGTGGTCGACGCCTTCGCCATCTTCCGACTCGCGCCGGTAGGCCGACAGCGACGCGCCAATTTCGACCCGCAGTTCCTCGATGGCGTCGTCCGCCTGGTCTCCGGCGAGCGCCCAGTCCTGGCCCGAGCCGACCGCGCGCCCATACTCGAGTTGCTGGCCGTTAATGACGATGACCTCGAGTCCGCCCGAGGCCAGGTTGACCAGTGCATGGCGCTGGACCTTCCCCGTGTGCACCGCCATGCTGGCCGAAGCCAGGCAGGCCGTGCTCAGGAAGATCTCCTCCGGCTCGATGTGGGCTTCCTTCAGCAGTTCGACATGGGCGTCCACCACATCGTGGTGGGCGAACACCGCCAGCACCTTCGATTCACCCCCCGGCATCTTCTGGAGGACGTGCAGGTCGATCACCAGTTCCTCGGCCGGGTAGGGCACGTATTCCTCGGCGCTCAAGCGCACCATGCCCTCGAGTTCGCCGGGATCCTGGCTGGGTAGTTTGACGATTCGGGCGGTGATCTCGTGGCGCGGCAGCACCGTGTAGACCTGGTCTTCCGCCAGGCCGTGTGCTTCCGTAAACGCCCGTAACGCATCCGATAGAGCTTCCTCCGTCGGCCAGCTTCCGCGCTCCTGATCGAACGCCAGCACCTCGACCCCGCGCGTGGACCGCCGCACGCGCAGCCGCGAGATGCACCGGTTGTCGAATTGCAGAATGCTGATATGGTTGGTCTTACGACTCAAGAAACTCCTCCCGCCACTTGATAACCCAGACGTTCGGGCCCTGGACGTGGACGGTGGCCACGCACACGCCCAGAACCTTGCCTTGGCGCAGCGTAGCCGTGCCTGTGATTGTAAATAACATTGAATTCGTACTGCAATAACGGCGCAGTGTGGTCACTGAATCGCCGCCCAGGCGCACCTGCTCGGCGATGTCGTCCAGGCTCTTGAAAGCGCCATCGTCGGAAGTGCCCACCTCGCCGTCAGCGCCCGCCCGAAACATGATGATCTCGTCGATCACGCTGCTTCGCAGATCGGGGATGCACTCTAACACGGGTTGCGTGGCCGTGTTGATATTAATCTTCCCGTCGCCCCAGCAGGTCAGCATGTCGCGCAGCCCCGTCGTGCGTCCAGTGCCGAACCAGTCGTCGTCGTCGATGCCCTCGAAGTAACGTAGTTCCTCGATCGTCTGGAAGGGTTCCGGGGGCGTTTTTTTGGCGCGGTCGCCCTTGCGGCGGAAGTTGATCTTGCGGATGATGCCACGGTCGAGCCCCTCGACTCGCGCCAGTAGTTCTTCGTCGGCGCTATTGATGGAGATCCGGCTGCTTTCGTCGCGAATCTGGAAGCCGCAGAATTCGTCCGCGAATTCCTCACCGTCGCCCGCGTCGCCGCCCAACGTGTAGTAGCCCTCGCCGCTGCCCAGCATGTTCATCGGCTTGGCCCACGGCTGCGACAGACACGTCATGCCCTCGATCCGGCTCACCGCGTCCTTCGCGGCCTTATTCTTGAGTTCCGCGATGCCCCGTGCGACTGCGCCCCGCGCCATGTGCATGGTCTTCATGTGGTCGAGTGAATAGACGGCCGCCCGCGCATCCAGCATCGAGCGCCGGCCGAACCCCAACGTGATCACCGTCAGGATCGCCAGCACCCACAGCACCGTCACCAGCACGAAGCCGCGCTGAGGGTGTTCGTATCGCAATACGCCCTGTGCCTGTATCATTGCTCGCTCACCGATCCGACCTTCTTCTCGTCGTAAGGCGTCGTGGGGCCGCGGAACGTCAACGCCGTGGTGAAAGTCTGCCGTCCCTCGTCCAACTCGGGGTCGTCCAAGGTCAACGTGATGCGCAACCCCTGCGGCAGGCCCCAGTCCTGCTCGTTTTTGTCGAGCACGATCGGTTCCAGCCACTCAGGGGGTTCGCCCTTTTTCTGTTCGTGCGGCGGAATCCAGCGGTACTCGATGTCGAATCCGCGCACGTTCGACGCCACGTCGAACTTGTGTTTCCGCCCCATCTTGATGCGGCCCATGTCGAACTCGTCCGCCTGGTATCCCCGGCGGCGCGTGGGGATGGGGCCTTCGACGATCCGCTCTTCCCGAATCAGCGTGTCCGCGGGGCCATTGTAGCGATACCGAATCCACAACACCCTCGCCCCCTCGCCCTTTTCTACGTCCATGGGAGGGGTCACCGCGAAAAACTCCAGCTCGTCGTCCTTGCCCTGGAACAGATACTCCGTGCCGCCGAGAATGCAGTTCAGCTCCCGCGTCATGGTCGATAATGCGATCCGGGCGTCCTGATAGGTTTGCTGATGGGTTTCGGCCAGGCGCCACACCCGGATCGTTGTGCTGAACGCGGAATACACGGCCGTCATCACGACGGTCAGTATCGTCGTGGCCACTATCAGTTCGGCCAGTGTGAAACCGCCGCGCCGTTTGCGTTGTGGCCGCCGCGCACTCATTCGAACTCGTCCTCCGGCACGAACAGCTTGTCAGGGAGCCAGATCGTTTCCACCGTCTCCGAGAACTCCTGTCCAGAACGTTTCCACGTTACCGTCGCCCGGATTTTGGTCACATAGTCGACCTGCAACTCAAACCGTGTCCGCTCCTCCTCCGGGATGTCCAGCGGGATCTGGGGCTCCGGCAAGTCGATCTTCGAGACCTCCCACTCCCAACCGAAGCGAGCGTCTGCACCCTCGAATTGTCCCGAGTCCGAGTCCTGCGTGAGCAGCGGCTGCAGTTCGATATGGGCCAGGATGTTCTCAAGCAGGAATCGCACGTGGGTGTAGTCCCGGGCGATACCGCGCGTCATGATCGATTGGCGCATGCTGCCCTGGATCGCCACCAGGCCCACGCTAAGCAGGCCCATCGCCATCACCGCTTCGACCAGGATATATCCGCGTATCGACCGCTTCATCGCTGCTTCACTCTCAGGCGCCCCATCCCCCCGCGCGTCTCGATGTATACGTTCCCTCCGGCCTCACGTTCACGTTCCAGCGTGATTTTCGCGTCGTCGCATGCGCCGTTCGGGTAGAAGGCGATGTAATACGCGCCCACGTCGCGGTCTTTGCGCGCCCGCGGACGCCGCATCTCGATGCGGCTGGGCAACAGGCCCGCCTCGCTGCCACGCTCCTCGATCGT
This sequence comes from Nitrospiraceae bacterium, assembly GCA_011682535.1. Taxonomy (GTDB): domain Bacteria; phylum Hydrogenedentota; class Hydrogenedentia; order Hydrogenedentales; family SLHB01; genus JAACEL01. Next base: position 5,116 of record JAACEL010000357.1, read on the forward strand.
CTCGAAGATCTTCTCGTGATCGTCTTCGTCATAGCCCGCCAGTCGCGCCACCCAGTACTCGTTGCTGTCTGGGTCCAGGTAGAGGCGGTACTCAATGGAGTCGGTCACCGCGCGCTCCTGCGCGTAGCGTATGGTAGCGATTAGGTCGCGCACGGCGTGCTCGCCCTCGACCGACGAGAACGTCCCCTGGAACACCGGAACGATTCCCGCCGACAGGATACCCAGCAGTGTGACCACGATGATCAGTTCGAGCAGGCTGAATCCAGCCCTATGCGCATATCGCAAGTGCATCTATGCAACTATCTCCAAGAATCCGAGTAAGTTGCTGCGCCACAGAGGACACAGAGATCACAGAGAAATCCTTTTTACGCCGTTGACAAGACGCGCTTCACTGAAGTTGATCGCCAGACCGCGCCGCAAA
>JAACEL010000358.1 GCA_011682535.1 Nitrospiraceae bacterium
CTACAACATGAAGTTCAGCCGGCGTTTCTTCGATACGCCCAAGGGGGTAGAAGCGTTGCGCGACCTGGTGCTGACCTTCCTGCGCCGCGGCGGATTCGAGACGCAGATCAACGTCGTCGACGCCGAGACGCTCAAAGAAGCACGCCAACATCCGGACGAACACCGGGATCTCGTCGTGCGTATCGGAGGCTACACCGATTACTTCACACGCCTGTCGCCCGAAATGCAGGACGAGGTGATCCTGCGGACGGAATTTGCGCAGGCGTAGGGCCTCCACAGATTGCACCGATTTACGGCATCCCTTGAGTCTTCTGTGCGTGCCGAGGGTTGGAGGCTTCTGTGCCTCGCGCAAAGGCGCAAAGGGCTTGCGAGCGGCCTGTCCGCCTATAGCCTGTCGCGCAGCCTTACGTATTCGTCGAGGATGGCCATGAAGTTGTCGTAGGGGGTACCTTTGGCGATGGAGTGGCTGGGGCCGAGGATAAAGCCGCCGTTAGGGGCGCCCACCTCCATGGCGTTGCGGACGAGGCGGTGGCAGTCGTCAGGCGTGCCGGTCAGCAGGACTTCCAGTGAAATGCCGCCCCAGAAGGTGAGGTGATCGCCGAAGTCGCGCTTGAGGCTGCCCAGTTCCATGTCAGGGATAGTCTGGAGGGACTGGTAACACTGGAGTCCTGCGTCGATGAATTGGTCCATGAGAGAACGGTTGTTGCCGCAGTTGTGGAGGATGACCTGGGGACCGCGGTCGCGGACTTGCCGGATGCGTTCTTTCATGTAGGGGAAGCAGAATTCGCGGAACACGTCGGGGCCGATCATGGGGCCTTTGCTGGCGGCCATGTCTTGTTCGAAGAAGACGGCGTCTTGCCCGGGGCGGATGTACCAGGCGTCGCGCTGGCGGTTGCGTTCGAGGGATTGGACGGCGGCGGCGTGGACGACGCCGGGCATAAGGTAATAGCCGAGGTAGCCGCCGCTCTCACCGGGCAGTTGCGTCATGGCGGTTAAGCCGCAGGAGGTGCCGGCGATGTAGCGGTCTTTGCCGAGGTGCTCGATCAGGTAGTCGCAGGCTTCGAATACGGAGGGATCGGGGGGCGTCTCGTGAACCGGGCCGGTGTAGTCTTCGAGCTTCGGTGTTTGCTGGGTCATCGCGTCGGGACGGTGGACGATGGAGATGTCGTTGGTGAGGTCCGACGCGCGCCAGATCGTGCCGTCTTCGTGTTCCCAGGTGACGTCGTCGACGCGCTTGACCTTCGGCGGCACGTAGTCTTTCGGCGGGACGATGGGGGCTTCCTTGAAGGTGATGATGTCGCAGCAGTCGATCTTCTGGAAGAACTCGACGGTGTCTTTCTTGAAGCTGTCGACCACTTCGTCGCGGCGGCCTTCCCAGAAAGCCACCTGGGTCTTGATCTTGTTGCGGACGTAGGTGGGGCGTCCGATGACGTGTTCGATGGTGTCGTGGTCGACGACGTAGAACCCGAGCGGAACGTAGGGGGCGGGTTCGCGGGCGATGGTTCTGCGTACACATTCCTTGGAGTTCACGGGCCTACTCCCCGGCATCCGCCACGTATTGCCGCAGCAGGTCGAGGTTGCGGCGGCCGACTTCGACGAGAGGGCCGCAGTGGTTCTCGATGGTGACGTGGTCGACGATGTTGTCGCGCACGAGAGCCTGCATCTGGCCGCGCCAGTCGCATACGCCTTCGCCGATGGGAAGCCAATGGAGCGTGCCGTCTTCGTCGTTGACGACGTCTTTGGCATGCACGTTCACGATGCGCGGCTTGACGCGTTCGTAGCCGCCCGGGAATCCGGCGCGGGCGCCTTGCTGCAGGTTGGCCAGATCCCAGTTGGCGCCGAGGTTGGGCCGGCCCACCTGGCGCAGCAGGTGGGCGATACGCTCGGGCGTGTTGAACTTGCAGTGGGTCTCGTTCTCCACGGCTCCGGCGAGCCGGCGTTCCGCCAGGCGGTCGGCGAGTTGTTGCAGCAACGCAACGGCTTGGGCGTCGTCGCCCGTCGCCATCTCGAACCCGAAACAGATCATCAGCGGCACGCCGCAGCCTTCCATGAAATCCATCGCGCGTTCGAGGCCGTCGCCGAGGGCGTAGGCGATGTGGGTCTTGTCGTCGAGGTGGCACTTGAAGAACCCGGGGGAGACGGCGGTGTACTCGATGTCGTGTTCTTCGCGCAACGCGGCCAGGTCATCGAGCGTGGCGTCCGGCACGTTGGGGAACCGGCCATCGGAGAGGAAGCGGATCTCGAACTTCCGGATGTCCCACGGCAGGGCGGTCTCGATGGCTTTACGCGGGTCGAGGTCGAGTTCATCGGTAACGAATCCAAACTCCATGGGAGGTCTCCTTCCGTTGGGACTGCGGGACGTATACGGCGATTATAGCGCAACGCGGTGTCTCGGGGAATGTCGAACGGCCGATGATGTCCCACCCTGCGGGCGCCCGGCGCTCGGGGCTACTCCTGCGGCGTCGTGTAGGCGTCTTTGGGGCCGCAGTCGAAGAGGCGATTGTCCTTGGGACCGAACCAGCCGACCGCCCAGCGCCGGTTATTGCCGCCGAAGATGTTGGTCTCGGGCGACCATGTCCATTTCTCGCTCGTGATGTGGCCATCGCACCAGACCACGTTGACCCGGCCGTTGTGACGGAAGTGCAGGCTGGGGGAGGCAAGGCCCCATTCGATGTTGCCCTGGGGTTCCTCAGGCGTGACGAAGTAGGGAGGTTCGATGAAGCCGTATTCGATCAGGTATCCGTCCTGCGGCATCGCGGCGTCGGCGAACATGATCGTCTGTCCGGGGTTGAACACCCGGCTATCGAGCGTCGTGAGCTTGTTCGAAGCGGGATACTCTTCCGAGTAGGCCGTCCCGCCAATGTAGGCCATGTTGTATCCGTATCCGCCCGCGCCGGACTCGAACGCGTTGGGCACTTCGCCCGCCCGCTTGAGTTCGGTGAACACAGGGCACTCCTTCACGCGTGCATCGGGCAGATACTCCGCCAGGAAGCCCTTCTTTGGGTCGAACTCGCTGTTCGCGTTCGGCTGCTTGCGTTCGCCATGCCAGCGCAAACGTCCCCCGAACCCCTCTTCGATGTCATAGGCCGCCGGGCAGTAGCGGCCCTCGTTCTCCGCGGCGTACATCGTGTTGGCGAGATACAGTTGTTTGAGGTTGTTCACGCACTGCACGGATCGGGCCTTCTGGCGCGCACGCGATAGTGCGGGCAGCAGGATGGCCGCCAGGATCGCGATGATGGCGATCACCACCAGCAGCTCAATCAATGTGAACCCACTACGCCCGAACGCCGCGTGAAAGTCATGAGATGATATGGGGCTATGCCGCATGCGGGGAACGTCTCCTCAATCGGATGGTCAGGCTGAGTATGCCCGCAACGGCGAGGACGGCCGCTATTGGCGCGGTCTGCAACGGCATGGGCTGATAATCGGCGGGCGAATAGCTGCCTTGGCCAAGTTGCACCGTCCGGGCGGCGTCCGCGTAGGTCGTGAGCGTGAAGACGTCGTCCTCGAAAGTGGTCTCAATGCTCAGTACAGCCACGCCGTTGATGACGATGGCCTGATGGCCGGGCTCACCGAGGTCCGCGTCGCCGGATTGCATGATCGCCCCCTGAACGTCAATCGTGAGCAACGTGCCGTCGGCGACGGTGTTGCCGTATTGGTCGCGGATGGGGTTCGAGGTCATCTCCACGTCAACCGGACCGGCGCCTTGCGGCTCGCCGATGCGCCACGTCACGCTCGACGCAGCCGGGCCGGGCAGGAAGGCGTACGAGAGTTCTCCATACGCACTTCCCTCAATGGACGTCGCCGTGAGCAGGGCCGCGCCCGCGCTGGTGGGGGCTTGGACGGTGAAGGCGACACTTCCCAACACGGTGGCCACCTGGACTCCAGGAGTCGTGGCCCCCGCATCGGCCGTGAGGATGCTACCGGCTGTTATGGTGACGGTGATCAAGGTGCCATTGCTCACGACGAGTCCCTCGTGGTCGAGGATGACCCCGCTGGTGACGTCGACGCTGTGGGCCGGGTCGGCGGCGACGCCTCCCGCCGGGATGGCCGACAGCGCGATGGTTCCTTGCGGACCGTCGGTGCTGCCCGTGTCGCCTGCGCCCGCAGGCGCCGCCAGTATGAATGTGCCGGCGTACCGGCTGCGGAAGGTCACCAGATTGGCCGCCTCGTTGACCTGGACCTCAGAGATGCCGCTGCGGGAGAACGCTGCGCCATTGAAGAGGAACGGTTCGAGACTCGGTTCGTCGAGTCCGGCGATGCCGGCGGCATCGTAATGGATCGTGAATTCCGCGTCCTGAATCTGCGCCGATGTGAAGTCGGTTTCACTGCAGACGAATTGGCGTGCCGTGCCGCTCTTCAACAGGCCCGCTTCGCCCAGGTCTTCAGACGGGACGCCCACGGGGAGTATGTCCACCGTGACGTTTCGTGTTAGGCCATAGTCGCGTTCACCCGCGGAATAGAGTCGGATCTTGTCTCCATTGGCGTTCTCAGCGGTCCCCAGGAGTGTGCCCGCCGGGCTGCCGCCCTCCACGATGGGCAGTTCCAGCGCAAGAACGGTGCTCTCGCTACGCGCGGGATCTGTGCCCACGACGCGCGTCTCGTACTCGTCTACAACACCGTCACCATCGGTGTCGACATCGGGCGAGATGTCCGCGACACCGTCGATCTCTGGCGAAGCCGAGCCCGTGGCGCCGAAATCGCGCGTGACGAACGCGGTGAGGCGGATGAAGTGGAACCGCGAGATGCCTGCGGGGGCGCCCGCGCCGTCGATGGCCCAGGCAATGTCGAAGGCGTCGCCGCCGCCGCTCCCCGGGGTGTGGGCGACCGTGAATGGATCCTGCGGGCGCATGTAGTTGTCGCGGCAAGGCTCGATGGTGGGGGAGAGGTCGGCGTATCCCCAATTGTACTGTTCGGAGTCGTTCGCGGGGTTTGTGTCCAAGAGCGTGTTCGGGTTGACAATGTTCCCCGCCAGCCACAGCGGCTCAGCCTCGCTGTTGACGGCGCCCGTTGGTTCGGCAACCGCAGGGAAAGGGGTGTAGGAGAAGCCGCGGCTTCCAGGGATCAGGTACCAGGCGTCATCGGCGAGACCGTTGTCGTTGACGTCTTCACTGATTTCGATGAGGGCCGGCTCCTGGAGTTTCCGCTGAGGGTTACCGCCCACCCAGAACGCATTGGAGAAGACAATACAGTCGAGTCCCATCGGGTTGGCAGGATCATCGGTGACGGGCGTGTCGAACTTGAGCACGAGGTAGCCGCCGGGTTCGCCCAGCGAGACGATCGAGTTGTTGTCCGGGGTGTAGGCGCCGCCCCCCGTGGGAGCCCCCAGGGCCTCGGAAGGGTCAGAGTAGGGGCCCACCGGTGGATTCGGGCCTTGGACGAAGGTAACGACTTCATCGGCGAACGGGTCGTCCCCATACGCGGCGTTTACCGCGATGAGCGCCAGCAGCATGCACGCCACACTGGAATAGACCGTGTTCCTCATCATCTCGTCAGAGCCCCATGGGTTGTGAAACGGGGTATCAAGGGGACG